>NZ_JAOVTT010000003.1:0-224357 GCF_027737405.1 Campylobacter sp. VBCF_04 NA7 | reverse complement strand
ATTTATCTGAATTTCCCTGGATTGCTTCGCTACGCTCGCAATGACAGCAAAAACACACGCTTTAAATTTTTAAATTCGTAGATTGCTTCGCTTTCTACGAAAGCTCGCAATGACAATAGCGGGCAAAATTTGCATAATTCGTCATTGCGAGCAAGTGTATAACGAGCGTGGCAATCTACGAGCTAAAATAACCAAACGCCACAATCCGTGTCGTTTCGAGGAGCAAGGCGACGAAGCAATCCAGTAAAATTTAGAGAGAATTTGAATTAATTAAAATTTATCTGAATTTCCCTGGATTGCTTCGCTACGCTCGCAATGACAGCAAAAACACACGCTTTAAATTTTTAAATTCGTAGATTGCTTCGCTTTCTACGAAAGCTCGCAATGACAATAGCGGGCAAATTTTGCATAATTCGTCATTGCTTCGCACTTACTCACAATAAAAATCAAAAAAATTTAAAATTCCCCAAAAAATTCCACAAATTTTACTCAATTTTAAAGTGGGAGGGGTAGAATAGTGAACTTTAATTTACCCAAGGAGTCAAAATGAAAAAAATATTTTTAGGTAGTTTAGCGTTAGCTTTTAGTTCTAGTTTGCTTATGGCAAGTCCTAGTTGTCAAACACTTTTAGAGTGCCAAATTCAGGTTGAGAAATTACAAGCAAAACTTAATGCAAAAGAACAAGAAAACAAAGCCCTTAAACAAGAGGTAGCACAAGCGCAAAAGAAATCAGCACAAAGCAATAAAAAAGTAGCACAAAATAAAAAGTCAAATCAAGGCAAAAAGAAAAATGGCTCTCGTAATCAATCTCAAGTAAATATAAATTCTTATGCTCTTCCGAGTATGTTCTAATTTTAATCAATAGTGCTTCGCATTACAAAAACACAGATTAAAATTCTAGGAATTTTGAAAAAACAACAAGCACAAATTCTTAAATCTTTTAGGATTTGAGAATTTGTTATTCTTCAATTCGCTTATTTCTATCTAGTATCAGCTATGTGCTTAATGAAAATCCTAGAATACAATCTTTTTCCATTTAAATACGCTCTATCAAGTTTTCCTTGCCATTTATCACAAATAAGGTTATCTAAATCTAAATCTTTTCTTTAATGCTTTTTAAGTAATAATAAGATAACATAATGAAACATATTTTTATACCAAAAACTAGTTCAAGAATTTTTATCATCTTGTAGATTAGGGGCTTTGGATATAAAAGTAAAAATGAAAATTGCAGTTTTCAATACTAAAAATAAAATTTAAAACATAAAAGGATAAAAATGAAAAAATCATTATTAAGTGTTGCGCTTATGGCAATGTTAGGTTCTAGTTCGCTTATGGCAGATATTGATGATGCTGTGCTAGACAATAATCAAAGTGTGGCAGATTTTGCAAGAGCAATGGCTATAATGGCAGAAGCTGGCGACATCGACATTTTAGATTTTTATTCAAGTCAAGTTTTGCCTTCTGAGGCAGGACTGCCACTTACACAAGAGGACTTAAAAGATAGAATTGTTAAAAACCTTGATAATTATGATACTTATAAAGGACATTATGATACTTATAAAGGACAAATGACTTCTAAAATTCTGATAGGATATGAAGTTTCAAAGATAAATGATGATAACACAATCGAAATTGCTATGCCTTGTGTTGTCAAAGATGCACAAGGTCAAATGGGCTTAAAATATAACGAAAACAATAAACCTATGATTATTTCTATCGAAAATGGAAAATATCGTATCAAATCTATGCCAGCACAAACACAAGAAGGTTGTCATCGTTACGATTTTTGATAATAAAGAACTTGAAAGGAAATAATATGCAAATAGCTTTACAAATCGAAAACGGAAACCAAAGCATTTTTAACGCTTTAAACGCATTTTTAAAAAGTCATAACGATTTAAAATTTATACTTGAAAAAAACACAAAACGCAAAATACATATTATGAGCGAAAAAGATGAAGCGGATTTGAAAGATACTTTGCGACTACTAGAAAAAGGTGAATTAAAATTTATTAGTGCCGATGAGATGAAAAAGCGCACCGATAAACATTTAGCAAATTTGAAAGAAAAATATGCGTAAAATCGCTTATAAAGAACGCTTTGAAAATGAATTAATGTTTATCGTAGAGTTTATCGCACAGCACGATGGATATCAAAGGGCAGAGAAATTTTATAATGAAATTTACACCAAAATAGATAAAATCCCCTTTATGCCGTTTAGTTATCGCCAAAATAAACTAACAAGCAATAAAAATACAAAAGACTTAATTTATAAAGGCTATGTAATTCCTTTTCGCATAACTAACGATAAAATCGAAATTTTGGGTATTTATAAAGAGAATTTATGGGCAGAAAAAGATTAAAAAAAGGCAAATTTGGCAAAATAAGATCAAAACTATATAATCGAATTTTGGGCTATGAGGGTGTATCTGTGCCCTAGCCCATTAATCCGCCCTAATAATCCGCCCTAACCTAAAATGTAATCACGCTTCTAATTTTATATTAAATTTATTGTGCTATAATGCCCAGACCAATCAGATGAGAAAGGTTTGACATGCTTTTTGATATCAGTTTAATTGGCGATACGAAAAATTTATATTTAAAGCGGTTTGGTCGCTCGAACCTAAACGGCGTCCCCCACTACCTAAAATTCGACTTTTCTGCGATGTCTTTCGTCAAGCTAAACAACAAACTTTCTATCAAATCCACAGGTTGCAAATCTGATTTGGACTACGGATTTTACCTCGTTTTCGAGGACAATAAATTTTTTATAAACAACAAAACTCACCTTTCTAAAAAAGAGATTTTTTATATGTTAAGCTATCTTTTTGATAAAATTTATGACAAAAATGTCAAATACCCGCGCGACAGCCTGCACGCAAAAATAAAAAAAACGATTGAGTTTTTAAACAAAATTTATAATTTCACCAAAGAAAAAGACCATAAATTCAATATGCACGCGCAGTATCGCAATGTGTTTGTGGGGTGTTTGAGTATCGATCATCGCGAAAATTTGGCGCAAAATTTCGTTTAAATTTCATTGAAAATTGTGAAATTTGGCTTACAAATTTACCGAGTTTTTACCCAAATTTATTAAAATTATGAATTATATATATGATAAAGGTTTGATATGCTTTTCGATGTTGTAATAATCGGCGATAATAAAAATTTATATTTAAAGCAATTTGGTGGGCGTTCGAATTTTAGGGGCGTTCCGAACTATTTTCAATTCGATTTCAACGAAATGAAATTCGTGCAAATCAAAGAGAAAATTTATGTCAAATTTGACTATAACGAAACCGAAACAAACACCGATTCTAACTATGGTTTCGTGCTGATTTTCGACGAAAAAGAGTTTTTCAAAAACAAGCAAAATTTAACGCGAAAAGAGGCGTTTATCTTGCTGAATTATATTTTCAACAAAATGTATAGCAAAGATGTCAAGTATCCGCGCGACAGCCTACATTTCAGGATAAAAAAGGCGATCGATCTTTACAAGGCCGTCTATAAGGACGACGATTTCGACGGATACAACCTGCACGCGCAATACCGCAATCTCTACGCCGGACAGATAAGTATCGACAAAAGAGAGCGAACGCTCGGCGCAGCGGAATAATCTGCGTTGCGAGATAAAATTTATAAATTTAAACGCCGTTTTGGCGTTTAAATTTTGCAAAATACTTTAAAATTTCCCTTGCAAAATCTATTGTAAATGCAAATTTGGATAATCAAAAAGCAAAACTTTCCCGCTATGCTCGCTAATCTCAGCGAAATTTTCCGCTTCAAATTCTAATCCGAAAATCGCACAAGTTGGGAATTTTTCGATTACTGAGTTGCTGAAATACTCGCACACTGCGCCGATTGTGGGGTTGTGGCCTACTATGAAAACTACTTTGTATTTTTCATCGAGCATGCGCACAAACTCCGCTAGCTCTCGCGTGCTGATGTCGTAAAGCTCTTTTTTTTCTTTTAAAATATCTTTGGCGCCAATATTTTTGGCTATGATTTTGGCGGTTTTTAGTGCGCGTTTGGCAGGGCTAGTGATGATGATATCAGGCGCTATCCCCTCTTTTGCCAAAAGCTCCCCTAGCCTGCCTGCGTCATCTTCGCCCTTTTGGCTTAGTTTGCGCTCGAAATCTGTCTGTGCGAAAGCCTCGGCTTTGGCGTGTCTGATAAAATAAATTTGTTTCATAAATTTCCTTTTCGTATAATTTTACGCAAAATTTTACAAAATTTTAAATTTTTGCTGTATCTTGCCGAATCCAAACCCTGCCCCAAACCCTATCAAATGCGCATACCACGCCACATTTGAAGCTAGCAAAAGCGGAGCAAAGCTAATAAGCGCAACCATAGCCAAAACGCTTTTTAAATTTTGCCTCTCATAGCACAAAATCACGCCCAAAAGCGCGCAGATTACGCCACTCGCGCCGATTAAATTTATATTTTGTCCCATAAATTTGTAAGCGCAAAAAATGTAAATCAGGCAGATTAAATTTGTAAAAATTCCAAGCCCAAAATACAAAATCGTAAATTTAACGCTACCGAAAAATCGCTCTAAAATAGAACCGAATTGATACAACACAGCCATATTCATCGCCAAATGCGCAATTCCAGCGTGCATGAAAAATGATGATAAAATTTGCCAAAAAAATCCGTCAAAAAATAGCAAATTTAGCCCCAAATACGCGCCCAAATTTGGGATTAAATTCGCTAGGACAAAAAGCACGCAGTTTGCGATGATGATAGCTAGCGTGACCTTGCCGACCTGTCCGAAATTTGCCATTTGCATAAATTTCCTAAAATTTATTGTTTTACGCGACCATATCCTGCGAAGCGATTTGAAGCTAGGCAAGAAATCTTGTTGCTTCCGCAGCGCACGATATAGCTATTTTCGATTTTTTTGCCGTTTTTGTGAGTATTTTTTTTGTTTAAATTTACAAAATCGACCTTGTTTCTACCGCGCGAATTATGCACGAATTTTATCCTGCCATCTGCGTAAATTTCGCGGATCACGCCGATATGGCTGATTTCGTTGTTTATGCGTTTTTTATTTGATTGAAGGGTGTTTTGGAAAAATATTAAATCCCCTACTCGCGGGTTTTTGTGCGCGATTAGGTCGCGTTTTTTGTAATAATTATAAATCGCTTGTGATTTTCTGCCGTTTGTGAAGTATTTAGGTAGCTCTTTTGAGTTGAAAAAAATCTCTTTGTTTTTAGAATTTAGCGCTGTGATAAACCCGCTACAATCCCCGCCTACCCTAGTTCCGGTGTATTTATCGACCCATGAAATGAGTGTTGTGTTGTAGGTATTTCCTGGGATTTGTGATGAGCCAGAGTTATCCTCATAAACCTCATAGTCTGCTTGCGTAGTGGGGTTTGCAGGCGATGAAAACGGAGCTAGCCACGAGCAGCCACTCATCAAAAACGCCCCTAAAAATAAAGCAAAAATTTTTTTCATAAACTACCTTAAAAAATACAAAATGTGTTTTCATTTTAGCAACCAAATGTAATAAAATAGTAATTTTAAAGCAAATTTATGTATAATCACGGCGAAATTTTTGCAATCAAAATGGAGAGAAAATGCACTATTTACAAATCAAAGGCGAAGCTAAGCTTAGTGGCGAAATAAAAATCTCAGGCGCCAAAAACGCGGCACTACCGCTAATCGCGCTAATTATACTATCCAAAAACTCAGTTACAATTAAAAATTTACCAGATGTTTCAGATATCAAAACCCTAATCCAGCTTTTGGCAAATTTAGGCGCAAAATGCGAGTATCTAGACGCTCACACCGCCGTAATTGATCCAAGAGGGATAAACTCAACTAAGGCAGTTTATGACATCGTGCGCAAAATGCGCGCTTCGATTTTAGTTCTTGGTCCATTGCTAGCGCGTTTTGGCAAGGCAGAAGTTAGCATGCCAGGCGGATGCGCGATAGGGGCAAGGCCGATTGATTTGCACCTAAGGGCAGTCGAAAAAATGGGCGCGCAGGTCAAAATCGAAGAAGGCTATGTCGTGTGCGAGGGCGCATTAAAGGGTGCGAATATTTCGTTTGATAAAATCACCGTTACAGGCACCGAAAATGTCGTAATGGCGGCTGCGCTTGCTAGCGGGGAGACTTGCATAATAAATGCCGCCAAAGAACCAGAGGTCGTGGCTGTGTGCGAAGCCCTAGCTAGTGCTGGCGTAAAAATCGAAGGAATCGGCACTGACGAGCTTAAAATCACAGGCACAGCGGGCGAACTTTTAAATATCAACGAAATCACCGTAATCCCCGATCGTATCGAGGCTGGGACATATCTATGCGCCGGGGCGATAACAAATTCTAAAATCAGCGTTACAAGCGTAAATCCTGCGCATTTGGGCGCTGTGTTAGCGAAATTTGAGGATATGGGATTTAAATTTGAAATTTTAGGAAGCGGCAACGACTCTAAAATCACCATTTTGCCAACAGACGAAATCAAAGCAACCAAAATCATCACTACCGAATATCCGGGCTTTCCGACCGACATGCAAGCGCAGTTTATGGCGCTAACCTGCGTCGCGCAGGGCACTAGCACGGTCGAGGAAAGGCTGTTTGAAAACCGCTTTATGCATGTGAGCGAACTAAACCGCATGGGCGCAGATATCAAACTAAACGGCAATATCGCTACAATCAAGGGTGGCAAACTCGCAGGCGCTGATGTCATGGCGACAGATTTGCGCGCTAGCTCGGCTCTTGTTTTAGCGGCTCTTGCAGCAAGTGGCACTACGCGCGTGCATCGCATATATCACCTAGACCGCGGATATGAGAAATTAGAGGAAAAATTCGCAAAACTTGGCGCAAAAATAAAAAGGCTTGAAGAGTGAAAAGCCTAAATGAAGCGATAAATTCGGTAATTTCTAGCATTGATTTAAATTTAAAAAGTGAGTTTGTTAGCTTAAATTTTGCATTAGGGCGAATTTTGGCTATGGATTTTAAAGCTTTGCGAAATTCGCCGCTTTTTGATAATTCTGCGCTTGACGGATATGCTTATAATGCCAAATTTGAGGGAGAGAGTTTAGAAATCGTAGAGCCTGTTATTTTTGCAGGGGCTAAGCAAATTTATGAAATCAAAGCTAATCAAGCGCAAAAAATAATGACAGGCGCACCCTTCCCAAAGGGCGCAAATTCCGTAATTCGCCTAGAAGACGCCCAGTTTGTGGGTGAAAAACTACAAATGCCAAAAAATCCTAAATTTGGCGACGGACATAGAAAAGCGGGCGAAGAATTTAGCGTGGGCGAAGTGCTAATAAAAAAAGGCAAAGCCCTAACCCCGCCTGAGATTATGCTTTTAGCTAGCCAAGGCGTGGGCGAGATTGAAGTGTTTGCAAGGCCAAAAATCGCCCTATTTTCGAGCGGAGACGAGCTTTTGAGAATTGGCGAGAGGGCGGATGATTTTAGCATTTATGATGCGAACTCGGCAGGAATTTGCGCTTTGCTTTTGCAAAATGGCTTTGAGTGCGAAAATTTGGGCATTATAAAAGATGATTATAATGTGGTTTTGGATACTTTGAAGAAAGCTTATGAAAGTTACGATGTGGTTATCACAAGTGGCGGAGCTAGCGTCGGGGAGGCTGATTTTATGGAAAAGGTCTTAACCGGGCTTGGATTTGAAAATATCCTAAACGGGATAAATTTAAAACCCGGCGGAAAGCCTACAAAATGCTTTAAAAAAGGTGAGAAGTTCTTTTTCGTCCTACCTGGAAATCCAATGGCAGCCTACATTGTATCGCTACTTTTTATGCTCCCTATTTTGCGCTATTTAGGCGGAAAATTTGATTGTATGAGTGAAGGCTTTGAAGCTTTTTTGGAAGAGCAAATAAAATGCAATCCAAAACGAGAAAATGTAATTTTCGGCGATTTTGCAGGTGGCAAATTTGAGGCAAAATGCGATAAATTCGGCTCGTTTATGATAATGCCTTTATTGAAATTTAACTCTATTGCACTAAGCGATATTGGCGATGATAGCCCTATAATGCTTAGATTTTTTAGAAAGTATTGACAAATGAAAAATTTTTTGCTAAAATCCAAGTTCTTTTTTACTTCGTGCGGGAATAGCTCAGTGGTAGAGCGCAACCTTGCCATGGTTGATGTCGCGAGTTCGACTCTCGTTTCCCGCTCCACTTTTTTAAATCCAAATCAAAAAGTTTGCTTATGAAAATCCTAGTTTGTGTAAGCGGTGCTAGTTTTTGCGAAATTGGGTTAAATTTAATCAAATTTTTATCGACCACACCAAACGAAATTTACGCAATCATAAGCGAAAATGCAAAAATCGTCTTAAAATCCGAAAATAATATAAATTTTGCAAATTTCATTAGCGAAAATCAAGCTGTGAAATTCTTCGATGATAGCGATATTGGCGCGAGTGTGGCGTCTGGTTCGTTTGGTATAGACGCTACGATTTTTGCCCCCTGCTCTATCAATTCACTAGCGAAAATTCACGCAGGTATCGCCGATACTCTTAGCACTCGCGCAGCAGCCGTCGCGCTAAAAGAGCGCAAAAAACTAATCCTTGGCGTGCGCGAAATGCCCTTTTCGCCTATTTCGCTTCGTTCAATGAGCGAGTTAGCAAATCTCGGCGTCATCATCGCTCCGCCCATTATCGGCGGATACAGCGGTGCGAAGAATTTAGAAGATATGCAAAATTTCATAATCGGCAAATGGTGCGACGCTATGGGCGTGGCAAACAATCTCTTTAAAAGGTGGCAAAAATGAGAAAATGTATCTATCCTGGGACTTTTGATCCTATCACAAATGGTCATTTAGATGTAATCAAACGCGCCCTTGGGCTTTTTGACGAGGTCGTCGTCGCAATCGCACTTAGCGAGAGCAAAAGCCCTTGTTTTTCGCTAGAAAAGCGCTTAGAGATGACAAGGCTTGCCCTTAGCGATCTAAAAAATGTCAAAGTCGAGCCGTTTTCGAACCTGCTAGTCGATTTCGCCAAATCCCATGGCACGAATTTTTGTATTAGGGGACTGCGCGCGGTGAGCGATTTCGAATACGAATTACAGCTTAGCTACACAAACACATCGCTATGGGATAAATTTGAGAGTGTGTTTTTGATGCCAAGCCTGAAAAACGCCTTTATTTCGAGCTCTATGGTTCGCACGATACTGCGCCACGACGGCGATGTTTCGCAGTTTGTGCCAAAGCAAATTTTGCCACTGCTTAAAAAGGAAAATTGATGTTTGTAGCCTTTGAGGGGATTGACGGAGTTGGCAAAAGCACGCAAATATCGCGCCTAGCTGAAATTTATCCTGGCGCGATAGTTACCAAAGAACCGGGCGCTACGAGGTTTGGCGAAATTTTGCGTAGTATAATTTTAAACGAAAATTTCAAATTTAACGGCGACAACCACATAAATTTAGGTCAAATTTGCGGAAGTATCTCAAAAACTGCTGAGATGTTTTTGTTTTTATCTGATCGCGCTGAGCACCACGAGAAGGTTGTTTTGCCAAATTCGCACAATCTAATCCTAAGTGATAGAAGTTTCATCTCAGGTATCGCCTACGCCCTAGCCAACGATGAAAACGCTAAATTTGACGAGCTTGTAATGCTAAATAAAATCGCGCTTGGTGGTGAAATTTATGGTAAATTTGTATTTTTTGAGATTAGTAAAGATGATTTGATTTCCAGGCTAAATACTCGCGCGGGATACGATAAAATCGAGCTTCGTGGCGCGGAGTATCTGCTTAGAGTGCAAGAAAAGATAAAATTTACCTTACAAAAGCTAAAATTAAATTTTTTAATCGTAAATGCAAACGATGATATTGATAAAATAACAAAAAAAATAAAGGAATTTATAGATGATTAAAGCACTGCGTGGTATGAACGACCTAATGGGCTATGAAGCCGAACTTTTCGCAAAAATCGTGCAAGTTTGTGAGAGCGTGGCGAGGAATTATGGATTTGAGCTAATCGAAACCCCAAAACTCGAACAAACCGCCCTGTTTCGCCGAAGCGTGGGCGAGAGTAGCGATATAGTCGGCAAGGAAATGTATGAGTTTAGCGATAAAAGTGGCGATAGCGTCTGCTTGCGCCCAGAGGGCACGGCTGGGGTCGTTCGCTCATTTATCGAGAATAAATTTGACAAGGCTGGTGGCGTGCGCAAATTTTACTACACCGGCTCGATGTTTCGCTACGAACGCCCGCAACGAGGCAGACTACGCGAATTTCACCAATTTGGCGTAGAGTGTTTTGGCGAGGGAAGCGTGTATGAGGACGCAAGCGTGATTTTGTTACTAGCTGAAATTTTGCGCAAACTAGGCGTAAAAACCACGCTCAAACTAAACTCCCTAGGCGATAGCTCGTGCATGCCAGAGTATAAAAACAAGCTAATCAAATTTTTAAATGAGCGCGAGGATAGGCTTTGCGAGGATTGCAAAAGGCGCATTATCACAAACCCAATCCGCGTGCTTGATTGCAAAAACGAAGCCTGCCAAAGCGAGCTTGCCGCCGCTCCACTAATCACCGATAATCTAAGCGATGAGTGCAAAGGCGAATTTGAAAAATTGCAAGAAATTTTGCTTGCAAATGGGCTAAATTTCGAAATCGACAAACGATTGGTTAGAGGGCTAGATTATTACTGCAAAACCGCATTTGAGTTCGTTAGCAGTGAGCTTGGCGCACAAAGCGCAGTCGGTGGCGGCGGCAGATACGATAGACTAGTAGAGTTTTTGGGTGGCAAAAGCACATTTGGCGTGGGTTTTGCGATAGGAATTGAAAGGCTAATCGAAATTTTAAAATTAAAAGAAGCCCCTAGCACACGAGCTGGAATTTACATCGGCGCAATGGACGAGGCAATCGTGTCTTGCGCGTTTGCTATCGGACAAAAACTGCGCGCAATCACCAAAACTCATATCGCATACGAGCCAAAAAATTTGCAAAAACACCTAAAAAGCGCAGATTCAAAAATGGCTAAATTTTGCCTATGTATCGGCGAAGACGAGTTTAAAAACGCTAGCGTATGGTGCAAAAATTTAGAGGATAAAAGCCAAGACATGGTTAAATTTAACGAAATCGAAGACTTTTTTAAGGATAGAGTATGAACGATTATGGACTAAATATTTGGGGAAATTCAAATTTCGTCATTGATTCTGGCAAGTTGTGCGTAAATTCTGACTTCAAACAACCACTTGTTGATATGGTTAAAGAAATCAGGGCTGATGGCATTAGAGGTCCTATTTTGCTTCGTTTTCCGCACCTTATCAAAAAACAAATTGTCGAAATTTACTCGAATTTCAACCGCGCGATAAAAGAATTTGACTACAAGGGTAAATTTAACGCCGTCTATCCGCTCAAAGTAAATCAATTCCCGGGATTTGTGAAAAATTTGGTCGAAATCGGCAAGCCTTACGGATATGGCTTGGAGGCTGGTTCTAAGCCAGAGCTACTTTTAGCCATGGCGTATAACAACGACAACGCGCCAATCACCGTAAATGGCTTTAAGGACAAAGAGCTTATCAATATCGGCTTTATCGCCGCGGAGATGGGGCATAATATCACGCTTACAATCGAGGGTCTAAACGAGCTAAAAACCATAATCGAAACCGCCAAAGAGCGCTTTGCGCCAAAGCCATTTATCGGGCTTCGCATACGACTTCACAATTCAGGTAGTGGAATTTGGGTCAAAAGTGGCGGAATAAACTCCAAATTTGGACTTACTTCGACCGAGCTAATCGAGGCTGTAAATTTGCTCAAAAAAAATAATCTAATCGAGCAATTTACGATGATTCATTTCCATATCGGTTCGCAAATCACCGAAATTCACCCGCTCAAAAAGGCGTTAGTCGAGGCTGGAAACATCTATGCCGAACTTCGCAAAATGGGTGCAAAAAATCTAAATTCGATAAATTTAGGCGGCGGTTTGGCGATAGAATATTCGCAAGTGAAGGAAAATTTCAGCAGAAATTACACCCTCAAAGAATACGCAAACGATGTCGTTTTTCTTTTAAAATCAATCGCGCAGGATAAAAACGAGGTCGAGCCAAATATTTTCATAGAAAGTGGCCGTTATGTCGCAGCTAGCCACGCTGTGCTGGTCGCGCCTGTTTTGGAGCTTTTTACCCAAGAATACACAGAGGCCAAACTGGCTTTGAAAAAGGAAAATCCGCCAGTCATCACCGAGCTTTACGATCTTTACACTTCGTTAAAGCCCTCAAACGCCCTTGAATACCTGCATGACGCTATGGCGCACATGGAAAGCGTGCTGACGCTCTTTGATTTGGGCTATGTGGATCTCACAGATCGCTCAAATGGCGAAATTTTGGTGCATTTGGTCGTGCGCAAGGCTTATGCGCTTTTGGGAAATAAGCAAGAGTATGGAAATTTCTTAAATTCACTCGGAAACGCGCAAGAGCGGTATTTGGTAAATTTCTCGCTTTTCCAATCCTTGCCTGATTTTTGGGGCATTAAACAGCATTTCCCAGTCATGCCACTCGAACACCTCGACGAGCGCGCTACGCTTTCGGCTACGCTGTGGGATATCACCTGCGATAGCGACGGCGAGATTACATTTGACAAAGAGCATAATCCTTTGTTTTTGCACGATATCGACCCAGAAGAGGAAGAGTATTTCCTCGGATTTTTCTTAGTCGGGGCGTATCAAGAGGTGCTTGGTATGAATCACAACCTCTTCGCTCACCCAAATGAGGCAACCGTGATTTTAAAAGATGGCGGATTTGAGATTACGGATTTTATCGAGTCGCAATCTGTCATTGATATTTTAGATGATATGGATTATGATGTAGTCGATATCAGAGAGAGCTTAAATGAACGAATCGCAAACTCACCATTGCTTTCAGAAAAAGAGAAAAAGCATGTCCTAGGCGAGCTGTATTTGTTCCTAAACGATAATAGCTATTTAAAAACTATCCAATAAGGCGGGATTATGACTTTTTGGCAAACTATAAAACACGATTTCACCGAGCCATCTCGCCAAGATCCGGCATGCAATAGCGTATTTGAGGTGATTTTTTGCTATCCGGGTGTGTGGGCGCTGATCAATTATCGTTTCGCGCACTGGTTTTATGAGCGCAAATTTCGACTTATTGCGCGCATAATCTCTGGTATTACACGCTTAATCACCGCTGTGGATATCAACCCAGGGGCGAAAATCGGCAGTGGCGTGTTTTTCGACCATGCGGCTGGTTTGGTCATCGGCGAGACAGCGATTGTCGGCGATAATTGTTTGATTTATCAAAATGTAACCCTAGGTGGCGTTAGCTTGGAAAAAGGCAAAAGGCACCCTACCCTAGAAAATGGCGTAGTCGTGGGAGCTGGGGCGAAAATTTTAGGCAATATCACAATCGGAGCGCACTCTAAAATCGGCGCAAATTCTGTCGTGATAAAAGATGTCCCCGCAAACTCCACAGCCGTAGGCGTGCCAGCTAGGATTTTAGGCGAGTGCGACAGCGATCCGCTAGCGCATAACAAACTCCCAGATATCAACAAAGAGCTGATGAAATATCTAATCAAACGAATTGAAATTTTAGAAGATTGCATACAAAATGGCGATAAAAATCTCTGCGACAAAGAAAAAGAGATCAACCAAGAGTATGAAAACTATCTAAAATCACTCAAATAACAGGGGGAATAATGAGAAAAATTTTGATTTTGCTTGGAATTTGCGGTGCGTTAAACGCTGGGGAATTTGATAATCTTAAAATAGAAACAGTTAAAAAAATATATCAAAATCAAGAAAATTTTGATAAAATTTGTGGCGAAATTTGCACAAATTCTTTAAAAATCGCATTTTTGAAAGATGAGGAATTCGCAAACGGAGAGATTGGTTGCCTAGATTATGCTCCTACAATCTCTGGGCAAGATGTTTGCGATAACCCAGAATATAAATTTGAAATTTTAAAATTTGGCGATGTAGAGGTGGAGCAAATTTGCAAAGGTTGGACGCCAGAAAGTCAAAAAATAATCTATAAATTAGAGTGCGGTGAAGATGATTGCAAGATAAGTGATATTTATAATACCGCAAACTATGAAGGCAAAGACGAAACTTTCAGCGTCAAAGAGATGATATATGAGTGCTTAAAATCAAATCAAAAGGAGAAAAAATGAAACTTGCTTCACGCATAAACAGACTAAGCGAAAGCCTAACAATCGCCATTAGCACACGCGCAAAAGAGCTTAAAGCTAGTGGAAAAGATGTGATTATTTTTAGCGCAGGTGAGCCTGATTTCGATACTGCCGAGGTGGCGAAAAATGCCGTAATAGAGGCTATGGCTAAGGGCTGCGGTAAATACACACCAATACCTGGCACAGCTGAAATTCTAAACGCAGTCGCACTAAAATTAAAACGAGATAATGGCCTGGATTACAAACCTAGCCAAATTATCACAAATGTAGGGGCTAAACACTCGCTTTTTAATATTTTTTCATGTTTGATAGATGATGGCGACGAGGTTATTGTGCCAGCGCCATTTTGGGTAACATATCCTGAGATTGTTAAATTTTGCGGCGGCAAACCTGTCATAATCGATACCAAACCAGAAAATAAATACAAAATCACAGCAGATGAATTAAAAGCAGCTATCACTCCACGCACGAAAGCGCTTAGCCTTTGCTCTCCGTCAAATCCAGCAGGAGCTGTGTATAGCAAAGATGAGTTAATTGCGATTGCTGAGGTGCTAAAAGGCACGGATATTATTGTAATTGCAGATGAAATTTACGAAAAAATCATTTTTGATAAAGAATTTGTAGCTTGTGCAAGTATTAGTGATGATATGTTTAATCGCACTATCACCGTAAATGGCCTTAGCAAATGTGGCGCAATGCCTGGGTGGAGATTTGGTTATACAGCGTGCGCGAACGACGAGCTAAACAAAGCTATGAAAAAACTTCAAAGCCAAAGCACGAGCAATATTTCAAGCATAGTCCAAGCAGGTGCCGTGGCTGTGCTAGAAGGCAAGGCTGATGAATATATCGCTATGATGAATAAAGAGTATCAAAAACGCCGTGATTACGCCGTAGATGTGATAAATGCGATAGAGGGTCTTAGCGTAGTCAAACCTGATGGCGCGTTTTATCTATTTATCAACTGCGGGGGCGTAGAAAAAGATAGCATGAAATTTTGCACAAAATTGCTAGATGAGGCGCTCGTGGCGACCGTGCCGGGCGTGGGATTTGGTATGGACGAGCATTTTAGGATTAGTTATGCTTGCTCAATGGACGAGATAAAAGAGGGAATCGCGCGCATAGCAGAATTTGTGAAAAATTATAAATAAGCTAAATTTGCGAAATTTAAAATTTCGCAAATTTTGTAAAATTTGGGAGAAAATATGGCAAATTTTAAAAATTCACTTATGATGACTTTGGTAAATACAGAGACAATCCCAGGGCGTGAGATCGAGCAGGTTTTCGGTGTGGTGAGTGGAAGCACAGTCAGAGCTAAGCACTTCGGACGCGATATCATGGCGAGCCTGAAAAATATCGTAGGTGGCGAGTTAGTAGGATATACCGAGCTACTCGAAGAATCGCGCGAACAAGCAATCGAGCGTATGTGCTCTCAGGCCAGAGCCATGGGGGCAAATGCGATTGTAAATTTGCGATTTTCCACTAGCTCGGTTGCGGCTGGTGCGAGTGAAATTTATGTCTATGGCACGGCAGTTTTGGCAAGGTAAGCTATGAGCGATATCATAATATTTCTCATTTTGCTTGGGGTTGGATATATCTTTGGCAAGCAAGCTGAGGTGCGCCATTTCGCTAGAATTCGCAAAAAAGAGGCTCTGTTTTTACACATACCCACCACAAACTCAAAACACCCATTGCTAAATTCGGGCAAAATCGAAAGGGTGAGATTTGTAAGCGGAAATGTGGTTATAAGTATTGATTATTTCAAGCGAATTTACGCCAGCGTGATAAATTTTTTCGGTGGCGATGTCGTGCCGTATGAAAGCCTGCTAGACCGCGCTAGACGCGAGGCTGTGATTAGGCTGAAAGAAAAGGCGCTAGGCGCGGACGAGATTATAAATTTACGCATAGAAACAAGCTCGATAAACCAAACCACGAAAAATGTCGGAAGCGTGGAAATCCTAGCTTACGCTACGGCGATTTATTACGCCAAAGAGCCAAAACAGGCAACACTCAATGGCTAAATTTATTCCCTCGCAAAACGAGGGCGAGCAAAATTATTCCAAAGAAAATCATGCTATAAATTTCCTAGCCCTTGGCGTGGGGCTTGTCGCAATTATCGCGTGTGTGTTTTTCGCGCTAAATATTTTCGTGGGCGTGGCTGTGAAATTTATCCCAGAGGGCAAAGAGTATAAAATTTTCAAAGCCAGTGAAAGCGAGCGTGTAATCGAGCCAAAACACGAGAGGCTTGTCAGACAAATTCGCACCCTAACCTCACGGCTAAATTCATGCGCCAAGGTCAAAAACGAATATTTCATCGTGATAAACGAAAGCAAAATTCCAAACGCAAGCGCAGCCCTAAATGGCGCACTCACGGTCAATACCGGGCTTTTTTCGCATATTAAAAGCGAAAATGGGCTAGCCTTTGTTTTAGCTCACGAGCTAGCGCATTTTAAGCACCGCGATCACATAAAAGGTCTAGGAAATGGCGCTGTAATGGCGATTTTGTTCGGTTTTAGCGATGAGAGACTAAGCCAAATTCTAGGCGGAGCGATTGCTGGCAAATACTCGCGCTCGCAAGAAGCCGCTGCCGATAGCGAGGCGCTTAGGATTTTAAACTGCGCTTATGGGCACATTGGCGGTGCAGATGAGTTTTTCGCTAGCGCAAAAAAGCTTGGTGATAGCGATACCTTCATCAATCTTTTTGAATCGCACCCGCTTTTGCAAAAGCGCATTGACGCGATAAAATTGTCGAATTTTAGCGTAGAAAATACAACCAAACTCAATGAAAATTTAAGCGAAGTAGTGAAATTTAAAAGATAAATTTGGCGTTAAATTTGCAAATTTAACGCCAGAAAATTTAGCTAAATTTATTGTTTTTTAAAGAGTGCGCAACTTTTTTCGTTGCCAAGAGAGCAGGCTTTTTGGTGAAAAGCTATGGCTTTTTGATTGTTTTGTTGCAAATACTCGCCTTTGGCAAACATATTTCCGATTAGTCTGCACGCTGGGGAGTAGTTTAGATCGCAGGCTTTTTCGTAGCTAGCTATGGCCTCTGGTATGTCTTTGCGATATCCGTTAGCATTTAGATAATAAAAGCCTAGATTATAGCACCCACTTCCCTCGCCTAAATCGCAGGCTTTTTTGGCTAATTCGATAGCTTGGGTTGTGTT
Organism: Campylobacter sp. VBCF_04 NA7; assembly: GCF_027737405.1. Classification (NCBI taxonomy): domain Bacteria; kingdom Pseudomonadati; phylum Campylobacterota; class Epsilonproteobacteria; order Campylobacterales; family Campylobacteraceae; genus Campylobacter; species Campylobacter sp. VBCF_04 NA7. The sequence goes on along the minus strand of NZ_JAOVTT010000003.1, from coordinate 207,081 downwards.
GCTATAAACTAAGCTGTCGTAGTAAATGTAGCTTAAATTTACACATGCTGGGGCGTAGCCACTATCGCAGGCCTTGGTATAATACCTAATCGCCTCTGGCTCCATTTTAGCCACGCCAAAGCCGTTGTCAAACATAACGCCTAGATTGTAGCATGCATACGCGCTTTTTAAATCACAAGATTTTTTGAAATACTTTTGCGCTACTGGGTCATGGCTGTTTTCGAAGTATTTCATACCGACATTTAGGCAGCTTTGAGCATCTTTTGCGTAGCATTTAAGCTCGTCTTTTTTAGCCACGCCTAAAAGCGCTCCCACAGCGCAGAGCGCTAGTAAAACCAAGATAAAAACATATTTTTTGTTCATTTTTATTCCTTACAAATCAAATTTGATAATTTTTTCATATCGCGCGCTAGGCGTTTGTTTAGCCAAATAGCGTTGTAAATCCCATCTTCGCTTAGCGCACCGCGATTGATCGCACGAAGGCTTTTCCCCTCACCTATTTCGCGCGGTATTTTACCGCTTTCATCGGCCTCGTAATCACTTAGCCAAATTTTACTAGAATAATATCTGCTAAGTTTTTTGATAAGTTTTTGCGAATTTTTATACTCATCAAGGGCGAGTTCAAATGCATCTAGGAACTTTTGCACTTTTGCTAAAATCTCGCTCATTTGTTCTACTCGCTCTACTCGTTTCATCGCTTAGCCTAAATTTACTCTACCGGGACAGTGTATTTGCGAGGAGTGCCATTATCCACCTTTGGCTTTTTTTCCGTAGCTGGCGGTTCTTCTCTTTTTAGAGAGTCGATATCTACAACCCAACGCTTCTCTGAATTTTGCGCGATAGGTTTTTTCGTGCTATCTTGTTTAGAGGCGTTTTGTTTTTTCTTAACTCTTTTTGTTTTTTTAGGCGGTTGTTTGGAGCTGTCTTTGACTATCGGATATGGCTCCACGCGCGGTTTTGGCTTGTTTTGGACACACCCTGCTAGCCCTAAACAAACGGCAAAAATAACAAAGGAATTTAAAATTTGACTTCTCATATTTTCTCCTTTTAAAAAGCCTTGATTTTACAAAAAAAGAATTAAAAATTTAATAAGATTATGGCGAGAAATAGAATAAATTTTGCAAATTTAAGAGGGAATTGCCCCTCTTAAATTTGCGCTAGGCAAGCTTACATCATACCGCCCATACCGCCCATGCCACCCATATCTGGCATTGGTGGAAGAGCTGGTTTGTCCTCTTTGATTTCGCTGACTGTCGCTTCTGTGGTTAGTAGCATGCTAGCGACTGAAACTGCATTTTGCAAAGCTACGCGCTCTACTTTTAGCGGATCAATGATTCCAGCGCTATACATATTTGTAAATTCACCACTTGCAGCGTTGAAGCCTTGCGCCTCATCGCTTGCGTTTTCGACTGCGTTTGCGATTACGCCTGCGTCATATCCAGCGTTTTCTACGATTTGGCGAAGTGGAGCGTAAAGTGCGCGTTTGACGATATCTGCGCCGATTTTTTGATCGCCACTTAAATCTAGGCTGACATTTTTGCTAGCTTTGATTAGCGCAGCGCCACCGCCGATTACGATACCTTCCTCGACAGCTGCTTTTGTCGCATTTAGGGCGTCATCGACGCGATCTTTTTTCTCTTTCATCTCTGTTTCGGTTGCTGCGCCTACTTTGATTACGGCTACGCCACCGCTTAGTTTTGCAAGGCGTTCTTGTAATTTTTCTTTATCATAATCGCTTGTTGTCTCTAAAATTTGAGCTTTGATTTGCGCGATTCTAGCGTCGATTGCACTTTTTTCGCCTACACCATTTACGATTGTAGTGTTGTCTTTGTCGATTACGATACGCTCAGCCTGACCAAGATCAGCCATATTTGCGCTTTCTAGCGTTCTGCCTAGCTCTTCGCTTACGACTGTTCCGCCTGTAAGGATAGCGATATCTTCTAGCATTGCCTTTCTTCTATCGCCAAATCCAGGGGCTTTTACGGCTGAAATGTTTAGCACGCCACGAAGTTTATTTACGACCAAAGTCGCAAGCGCTTCGCCCTCGATATCCTCTGCGATGATTAGAAGTGGTTTGCCTGTTTTTTGCACTTGCTCTAAAACCGGAAGCAAATCTTTTAAATTTGTAATTTTTTTATCGAAAAGTAAAATTAGCGGTGAGCTAAGCTCCACTAGCATTTTTTCAGGGTTTGTGATGAAATATGGGCTTAGATAGCCTCTGTCGAACTGCATACCCTCGACCACATTTAGCTCGTCGTTGATTGATTTTGCTTCTTCGACTGTGATTACGCCGTCTTTGCCGACCTTTTCCATAGCCTCAGAAATCAAATCACCCACGCTCTCATCGTTGTTAGCTGAGATTGTAGCGACTTGGGCAATCTCTTTTTTGCCACTTACTGCTTTTGCAGATTTTTTTAGCTCTTCGATTACGGCTGCGCTAAATTTATCCATACCGCGTTTTACTTCGATAGGATTTGCGCCAGCTGTTACATTGCGTAAGCCCTCTTTGAAAATCGCGTGAGCTAGCACGGTCGCAGTAGTTGTGCCATCGCCTGCCTCGTCGTTAGTTTTGCTTGCTACCTCTCTAACCAAGCTTGCACCCATATTTTCGAGAGTGTCTTTAAGCTCGATCTCTTTTGCTACGCTTACGCCGTCTTTTGTGATAGCAGGTGCGCCAAAGCTTTTTTGGATAAGCACATTTCTACCTCTTGGTCCCATTGTAACCTTAACTGCGTCGTTTAGTTTTTTTACGCCTGAGTAAAGTTTGTTTCTAGCTTCGTCTGAGAAAAAAATTTCTTTTGCCATTTTGATTCCTTTTATTTAAGTATTCCTAAAACATCTTCTAAATTTAAGATAAGATATTTCTTATCATCGATTGTGATATCCGCGCCAGCGTATTTTGCGAACGCTACAACATCGCCAAGTTTTACGCTATCGCACTCTGTGCCGACAGCCACGATTTTGCCAGTTGATGGCTTCTCTTTTGAAGCGTTATCTGGGATAATGATACCGCTAGCTGTGGTTTTGGTCTCTTCCTCGCGCTCGATTAAAACGCGTTTTCCAAGTGGTTGAAAATTCATTTTCGTCCTTTCTAAATTAGTTTTGATTTTCTAAAAGTTGTCACTCTGTATCTTTGAGTGCTAGATTATATGCAAAATTTGATTTTTTGTCAATAGTTTTAGGCTAAAATTTTGCTTAAATTTTAGCCTAAATTTTGAATTTTAAATTTCAGTTTAAAGCCGATTTTACCGCTTCACTTAGGCGTTTGCCATCGACACTAGCGCCGAATTTTTCTTTTGCGGCTTTCATCACGCGCCCCATATCTTTGGCACTCGTTGCGCCAAGTTCGCTAAGCAGTGCGCCCAAAGCCGCGCTAAGCTCGTCATCGCTAAGCTGTTTTGGCAGATACGCGCCGATAATTTCAGCCTCGCTAAGCTCTTTTTGCGCCAAATCATCGCGCCCGCCAGCTTTGTATTGCGCCGCGCTTTCGTTTCTGCGCTTGATTTCGGTTTGCAAAACACTAAAAACCCTCTCATCGCTTAAAGTAATTCTCTCATCAACTTCGATTTGTTTAAGCGTAGAATTTAGCATACGCAAAGCGTCTCTACGCACCGTATCACCGGATTTCATAGAGGTTTTGATATCTTCTAAAATTTGCTCTCTTACCATTTTTTCTCCTTGATAAAATTTGGGTATGATACTATTTTTGGATTTAAAATTTAATTCTTAATCGCCAAATTTTGCATTAAATTTATACACACGCCCTCTCGTAATCCATCATCAACGACGATAAAATCTGCGCCACTACCGCTAAAATCGCTCAAAATCGCCTCTAAAAGTAGCGCCCCAGCCACGATAACTTCCGCCCTATTTTCGCCCATTGCTTCATCGGCTTCGCGCTTTGAGAATTTCAAAATTTGCCCTATCGCCCCAGCAAAATCGCTAAATCTCAAAACGCTTCCATTGATTTTGCCTGCGTCGTAATCTTTGGCACAAATTCCCAATTTAAGGGCGCTTATCGTGGTTGGCACACCACTTGTGAGCACGATTTTTCCTGCACCAAAACTGCGCAAAAACTCCCTTGCGCTTCTTGTCTGCTCGTTTGCGATTTGGCTAAATTTGGCGTAATTAAAATTTTGTAAAATTCCGGGATTTTCGTTGCAAAATCTCACAATGCCAAATTTAAAGCTTTGTCCAAATTCAGCACTGCTTATCTCTGTGCTAGCCCCACCGAGGTCGATACTGACGGCATTTTGCGCTTTGATACCTAAAATTTGAAGTCTGTTTTCGATACCAAGCCTAGTCAAATTTGTCTCTATTTCGCCGTCGATTATGCTAAATTTTACGCAAAATTCTTTGTAAAGTTTTTCGAAAAATTCTACGCTATCGCTGGCGACTCGAAAGGCTTCCGTCGCCACAGCGGCGTAAGGCAGGCTAAATTTGGCATTTTTAAAATTTCGCGCGCTAGTATTTTCAAAATCCAAATTTCGCTCATAAATCAAATCCGAAAGTTCCTCTAAAATTTCGCCCAAAGCCCGCAAAATACGCTCTTTGGCGTCTGTTTGCAAAGGTTTGTTTGCCACTAATCCCCTAGCCGAGCCGACTATGCGCTCGCTAGATTTAACTATCTCAAAGCCCGTTTTGGCTGGCTTCATCACGCATGCGCGCAGTGTATTCGAGCCCAAATCAAAGCCTAAAACCATAAATTTCTCCTTACCTTTTTTGGTTATAATAGCGAAAATTTTCTTAGGAGTTAAAATGCTACTTGGAGTAAATATCGATCATGTCGCGGTTCTGCGCGAGGCGCGGGCGATGAACGACCCCGATATCTTGATGGCGGCTTACACCGCAATCAGCGCAGGTGCAAATCAAATCACACTTCATTTGCACGAGGATCGACGCCATATCAACGAAGATGATATCGCCGATATCGTGCGCCACTCAAAGGTGCCTGTAAATGTCGAGTGTAGCGGCGGGAGCGAGCTTTTGGAGATTTTGGTCAAGGCTAAACCATATCGTATCACGCTAGTGCCGCACTCTGGCGAGGATTGTGGGCTAAATCTGCACTCTGAGCAAATCGCGAGTGATATCGAGTTTTTGCAACACTCGGGCGTGCGTGTGGGGCTGTTTATCGAGCCTGTGCGCGAAGTAATCGACATGGCAAATGATTTTAATGTCCGCTCGATCGAGCTTCGCACCGGCACATACTCTGCGCTGTTTGCGACGATTAGGTCAAATTTGGCTTTTACGCCACATGCGATAAAGGCGTATAATCTCCCGCTTGATACGCTAAAATCGATGTTAAAAGATGAAATCTCCAAGCTTCGCCACATGAGCGCGTATGCCAAGGGGCTAGGTATGAATGTAACTGCTGGCGGGGGTCTGAACTATCAAAATGTCTCTGCGCTCGTAAAAAACAGCGAAATTTCGCTCGTAAATATCGGTCAAAGTATCATTTCGCGCGCGATTTTCGTAGGGCTTGAAAATGCGATAAAAGAGATGAAAGAGGTGATAAAATAGCGGAATTTAGCGTGAAATTTGCCAAATTTTACGCCTGATTTGTCATTGCGAGAAATGCGAAGCATTTCCGTAAAAATAAAATCAGCTAAATTTAAAGCGAAGCTTTAAATTTAGCCACTTCTAAGGTTTTACAGGGGTGGGGGTTGGTAAGGGGGAGGGTAGCGTCTCCTAAAAAGCGCGCCATCCCCCTTACAGAGAATTTCAAATTTCGCTTAAAATTTAAAAAATCGTTCAATGCTAAATTTAAGTAGAATTTTACTTTAAATTTTTCTGGATTGCTTCGGCGTTATCACGCCTCGCAATGACATGGAATTTGCGTTTTGGTGATTTTTGCTCGTAGATTGCTTCGCTTTCTGTGAAAGCTCGCAATGACAGCAATTTCGCCCTAAAACATCAGCCCGTCTTCTGCGTTTGTTTCAACCCTTCTTGGAAGTGGGGAAATTTTGGTGTAATACTCATCGCCAGCGCCGTATCTACGGGTAAATACGCCACTTGGGACGCTGAAATTTCGTTTAGCTTGCGGGTATTCTTTAAGATAATTTTCCAAAAATTTCGCAAACACAGGCGCAGCTGTTCTACCGCCACCTTCTACCTTGCGCATAGGCTTGTAATCGTCGTTTCCATACCAAACAATGATTTGCAAATCAGGCGTAAATCCGCAAAACCACGCGTCAATGCTATCGTTTGAAGTGCCTGTTTTGCCAGCAATCTCGATGCCTTGCACGCGCGCTCTGGTGCCAGTTCCTCGCTGGACGATGTTTTTCATTAGCGTTGTCATCAAATACGCCTGTTCTGGGCGCAAAATGCGTCTGCGCTCAGGCTCGATATAGTGCGTAGTGCCGTTATTATCGGTGATTGCGGTGATGAATTTAGACTTTGTGCTAATGCCAAGACCAGGAAACATCGAATACATAGTCGAGTATTCAAGTGGCGAAATGCCGTAACTTCCGATCGCCACAGACAGCGCTGGCGGGACATTTTTAAAGCCGTATTCGTTTAGTTTGCGAATCGTGCGCTCAATGCCGATTGATTGCATTAAATTTATCGAAGCGAGGTTGCGAGAGCGTTGCAAGGCCTCTTTTATCGTGATATAGCCACTGTATGTGCTATCGTAGTTTTTCGGTTTCCAGCTTTTGTTGCTTCCATCATCAAATTCGCGCGCGATATCAGGGACCTCTGTCATCGTCGAATACCCGCTATCTAGGGCGATTTGGTAGATAAATGGCTTGAAGCTTGACCCTGTTTGGCGTCTGCTTTGGCTAGCGCGGTTGAAATTTGACTTCGCATAATCCACACCGCCAACAAGCGCGATAATTTCGCCATTTTGCGGGTGCGTAACGATAATCGCGCCATTTACATTGCTAGCATTTGCGTCTTTGTTGCGTTTTAAAATTTCGTTGTAGCCAAAAATCAGCGCCTCTTGCGCCATTTCTTGCGCCTTTAAATCAAGGCTTGTTTCGATTCTATACCCGCCTGTGCGCACATCTGGTAGCAGTCTCTCAGCCTCTTTGACGATCTCATCGACTGCGTATGGGGCGACATTTTGGGTTAGGGTTTCATCATAGACAAACGGCTCTTCTGCCATTGCGATTTCATACTCGGTTTTGTTTATCCAGCCAAGCTCGTGCATACGATAAATTACATTGTTTGCGCGAGAAAGTGCCAAATCTAGGTGCTTGGTAGGGTCATACTGGCTAGGGGCTTTTGGCAAACCCACCAAAATGGCGATTTCTTTGATACTAAGGTCGGCTAAATCCTTTTTAAAATACCCAAGCGCGGCGGTTTTGACGCCGTAATACCCGTGCCCGAAATACACTTCGTTAAAATATCTTTCTAAAATTTCCTCTTTGCTTAGGGTGTTTTCGATTTTTAGCGATAAAATCATCTCTTTGATTTTTCTATCTATCTTTTTTTCGCTAGATAAAACCAAATTTTTGACAAGTTGTTGCGTGATAGTAGAGGCTCCCTCCACAAATTTCATCGCTTTTATATCTTTTACAATCGCGCGAAAAATCGCCTCTGTATTGATACCCTGATGCTCGAAAAACGCGGTATCCTCGATAGCTACTAGGGCTTCGACCATACGGCCTGGAATCTCGTCAAATCTAGTATAAAGGCGGTTTTGTTCGTTGAAAATATTGGCAAGCAAGTTGCCGTTGCGATCGTAAATTTTGGTCGTTAGCTCTGGGTGATAATCAATAATAGAGTTCGATTCTAGGCGAATTTGCGTATAAAAATACATAAACACACCGCACCCTGCGAAAAAACAAACCGTAATAAAACTAAATAAAATTCTTACCATCTAAATACCTTTTTAAAATTTCCACATTTAAACCCATAGCGGTGCTAGTATCGCCACGAAAGCTTTGGATATATTTTTTGTTAAATCCCTCGATACTCATAGCCCCTGCTTTGCCGCGCCAATCGCCACTTTTTAGATACGCTTCTAAATCTGCCTCGCTAAATTTGGCGAATTTGTAACTAGCCACCAAAAGCGTGCTTATCTCAAAACCCTCGCCCACAAAAATCATCGCCGTATAAACCTCGCTAATAGCGTCAGATTGGGCGTTTAGCATAGCTCTTGCGTGGCCAATGTCCTTTGCTTTGCCTAAAATTTTGCCACCTACCAAAACCGAGCTATCGCAAAAAAGCAAATTTTTTGCATTTTTGTTTTTGGCTAAAAACTGCGATTTTTTCGCACTTGCCACGCGGTAAGCGTATGTTTTGGCATCGGCTATGTCGCCTACATTTTCGTCAAATTCAAAGCTGATTTGCTCAAATTTTATCCCAGCCTCCCGCAAAATCTGCGCCCTTGTCGGCGAAGATGAAACCAAATAAATCAAAATCTACCCACCGCTACACAAAGATAGGTGCAAAGCACCGATACAGCGACATTTAGCGGGACAAAATATCTAGCGATGATAATCAAATGCTCGCTAGCTTCGAATTTATCGCCTGCTAAAAGCGCCTTTTTAAACGAGTAAAATTTAAAATAAACATAGCCAAAATTTATCAAAATAAACACCGCTAAAACCCACAGCGTAACGATTACGGCATTTATCATAGGGTCTGCGAATTTGAAGTTGTTGCCTATGCTTAGAAAAAATCCACTCACAATTATAATCAAAAAAAACGAGCCGAAAAAAAGATTAAATTTCGAAAGATAAAATTTGATTTTTTCGAAATTTGAGTTTGTGATGTCTGTTTTATCGCTGAAAATTCGAATCAGCATGATAATGCAAACATGCGCGCAAATAAAGCAAATCGCCCCTAAAATGTGAATTAGGGGCAAAATTTGATCACTTCTGGCAAAGCTCGTTTCTAATTCGTTCAACCTAGCTTACCTTTTGCAAATTCTAGTGCCCCAGCTAGCGCGCTAGAAACCATGCTAGTATCTTTTCCGCCAGCAGTAGCGAAATCATCGCGTCCGCCGCCGTTACCTCCTAAAATTCGAGCCGTCATCTTGACCCACTCGCCAGCCTTGATTGGGGCGTTTTTCGCTCCGGCTGCGACTGTGATTTTATCATTTTCGCCCACTTGCATTAGCAAAATCGCAGCCTTTTCGTTCGCGTTTTTAAACTCATCAATCATGGTTTTAATTTCGCCGTTTTCTACCACTGTTACGCAAAGCTTCACGCCTGAGATTTCTTGGCAAGGCAGAGACTTTTGATCGCCTGCGTGTTTTAATTTTTCTTTTAAGCCTTTGATTTCATCTTTTAGCTTTTTAATGCCCTCTACCGGGTTTGCACCTTTAAATTCAGCTTCGATTTCGTTAATTTGTGATCTTAAATTTAGCGTGAAATTTAGCACTTCTTGCGAACAAATCGCCTCGATTCTACGCACGCCAGCACTTACGCCACTCTCTTTTGAGATTAAAAACGCTCCGATTTCGCTTATGTTTTCGACATGGGTGCCACCGCAAAGCTCCTTGCTTACATCGCCAAAGCTTACCACGCGCACTTTTGCGCCGTATTTTTCGCCAAAAAGTGCGATTGCGCCTGATTTTTTAGCCTCATCGATATCTAAAATTTCGGTTTTATTCTGCGCACCCGCACTAATCCAGCGATTTACGATTTGCTCGACTTTGGCAAGCTCTTCGCTACTCATCGCTTTTGGGTGCGAAAAGTCAAATCTAAGCCTGTTTGCCTCTACAAGCGATCCAGCCTGCGCGATATGCTCGCCCAAAACCTCTCTTAGCGCAGCGTGAAGCAGGTGTGTCGCGCTGTGATGACGCGCTATCATCGCTCTTTTGCCTGCGCTTACCACGCATTTTACGAGATCGCCGGTTTTAAGCAGGCTTTTTACTTTGATTTGAGATAAATTTAAATCAAAGAATTTTTGCGTGTCGATAACCTCGCTTTTCTCAATTGTGCCGGTATCTGCGCACTGACCGCCACTTGTAGCGTAAAATGGCGTGATATCTAGCATTACCCAGCCAGTGTGTCCTGGCTCTAAACTATCGCAAATTTTAAAATTCTCGTCCAAAAGGGCTAAAATTCGACCCTCACTCTCTTGGCATGAATACCCCACAAACTCATTTTTACCAAATTTTTCGATAAGTTGCGCGAAATCGCCTTTGGCTTGTGCTTTATCTCCTGAGCCCTTCCAGCTGGCTTTGGCTCTGCGTTTTTGTTCCGCCATTAGCTCATCAAATTTAGCCTCATCGACTTTAAGATTTTTCTCTCTTAGCATATCGGCTGTGAGATCGAGCGGAAATCCATAAGTATCATAGAGCTTAAATGCGACATCGCCGGAGAAAACATTGCCTGAGGTTTTGGCTAATTCTTCGTTAAATAGCTCGATTCCGTTTGCCAAAGTGGCGAAAAATCGCTCTTCTTCGAGTTTTACTAGCTCTTTTACCGCCTCTTTTTTCTCGTTTAAATATGTATAGTGAGAGCCCATACTAGCGCAAACATCATCGACTAGCTTATACATAAATGGCTCTTTTATACCTAACAAATATCCGTGTCTAACCGCCCTGCGTAAAATCCTTCTAAGCACATAGCCTCTGCCCTCTCTATCAAAGTTCGTGCCTTGGGCTAGTAAAAATGTAACAGAGCGGATATGATCTGCGATGACGCGGTAGCTCGCGCCAGTTTCATACTCGTATTTTTTACCACATAGCTTTTCTACTGCGCCGATTAATGGCATAAATAGCGAGCTATCGTAATTGCTAAATTTACCCTCTTTTATCGCTGTTACGCGCTCTAAACCCATACCTGTGTCGATTGATGGTTTTGGAAGTGGCGAGAGTTTGCCGTCTGCGCTTCGCTCGTATTGCATAAAAACTAAATTCCAAATTTCTAAGAAACGATCGCCGTCTCCGCCCATATAATCCTCATCGCTATGGAAATGCTCGCTTCCTTGATCGTAAAAAATCTCGCTACATGGCCCACAAGGTCCAGTATCGCCCATAGCCCAGAAATTATCGTGATCGCCGAAGCGATAAATTCGCTCTTTTGCGATATGGCGTGACCAAATTTCAAACGCCTCATCATCGCTATCATGGACGGTAACATATAGTTTGTCTTTTGGGAGTTTTAAAATTTCGGTTACAAACTCCCATGCGTAGGCTATCGCATCTGTTTTGAAATACTCGCCGAAACTGAAATTTCCAAGCATTTCAAAAAATGTGTGGTGGCGCGCTGTGTAGCCGACATTATCAAGGTCGTTGTGTTTGCCGCCTGCTCTAATGCAGGTTTGGCAACTCGTGCGAATCGGTGGAGTTGGGCGTGGTACCGCACCTGTAAAAATGCTTTTAAATGGCACCATACCGGCATTTGTGAATAATAAACTATCATCATCTGGCACAAGCGGTGAGCTTGGCATAACCTCGTGTCCTTTTGACGCAAAAAAGTCTAAATAAGCTTTTCTAATATCCATTAACTATCCTAAATTTAGTAAAATTTAGCGCCCATTTTAGCAAATTTTGATTTTAAGAAATATAAATTTTTACTCTTATTCGTTATAATGAAAAATATGCAAAATTTACAGGATTAATTAATGAAGAAAAAAATAGCCATAATAGGCTTAGGGGAGCTTGGCGCAAAACATTTCAAAGAGCTTAGAAGAAGCGATTATTTCGATTTGGTCGCGCTTTATGACAAAGAAAAAACCGAGGATTTTGGCCCTAGATATCCACTTTATAATGATTTATCGAAAATGTTCGAAAGCGCCAAACCAGACGCTGTGGTCATAGCTACACCGCCTGCGACGCACAAAGAAATCATTTTAAAATGCATACCTTTTACCAAAAATATCTTTGTAGAATCCCCGCTCGCTGGGAATTTAGCTGAGGCTAGGGAGATAAATTACTCCATTTCGATTAATGGCGCGAAGCTTGGCGTGGGATATGCTGGGCGCTATAATCCTGTCATAATCTCGCTGTGTAGAGAGTTAGCTAAGGACGAGAAAATTTATTCGATAAATTTCGTAGATGGATTTAGCTCTGAGAGTGCAAACTGCTTGCAAAATGCGCTGATTAGGGATTTGGATTTGATTGCCCTGCTTAGCAAATCTGAAATTTCATCACAAAATATCTGCAAAAACAGCGATTCTAACGGCATTGGCGTTGCATTTCGCACAAAGTCAATGAGTAATTGCACGATTTTGCTCTCAAATTTATATCCGCTCAAACGCCACGGCGTGGAGATTTGCACAAATTCTGGTGTTTATTTTGGCGATTTAGAATCGCTAAATTTATTCAAAGTCACAAACGACGGACGGATAAATCAGCGCGTCGATCGCGATGATTACGCGCTTAGATACCAGCACAAAGCGTTTTTAAATTTAATCGAAAATTCTAAATTTGAGGGAATTGCGACCCCTGATGAAGCAATCAAACTAAGAGAGTTAATCTCGTGAAAAAAGCCTTAATTCTCCTAAATATGGGCGGTCCAAATACCCTAGACGAGGTTAGCGTATTTTTAAAAAATATGTTTTGCGATCCAAATATTTTGGGGGTCAAAAGCAAAATTTTGCGCAAAATTTTAGCTAGTTTGATTACCAAAATGCGCGTTAAAGAAGCGTGCCAAAACTACGAAAAACTTGGCGGAAAGTCCCCTATCGCTGGGCTTACAAAGCGACTTTGCGATAAGATAAATTTATACCAAAATGAGTTTGTTTGCGATTTTGCTATGAATTACACTGCCCCTTTTGCTCATGATGTTTTGGCAAAATATGCGAAATTTGATGAAATTTTGCTTTTTCCACTTTATCCGCATTTTTCGCAAACGACGGTGAAATCAAGCATTGACGACGCTAAAAAAACCCTAGCAAATTTAGAAATTTCAAATTTTAAAATAGTTGATATTTTTTACAAAAGCGAAATTTACAACCAAATCCTGCTAAATTTAATCAAAGAAAAAATCAAAAATTTAAGCGCTGATGAAATTTCGCGCACAAGCTTAGTTTTCTCGGCTCACTCACTGCCTGTAAAAATCATCGCCGCTGGCGATCCTTACGAGGCGCAGGTTAATGAGCATGTCAAAATTCTAAGTGAAATTTTGCAAAAATCTGGCATAAAATTTAAAGATATTTCGCTCGCCTATCAATCCCGCTTAGGCCCCGTAAAATGGCTAGAACCAAACCTAAACGAGCATTTGGCAAATTTGCAAAATGAGCGCGCGCTGATTTTTCCGATTTCGTTTTGTATAGACAATTCTGAAACGAAATTTGAGCTTGATATGTATTTTAGAAATGTGGCAAAAGAGCTTAAATTTAGCTATTTTGAGGTTTGCGAGTGTCCGAATTTTTGCGATGAGTTTGCCTCGTTTATCATCACTCACGCTCAAAAAACCCAGGGCTAAATTTAGCCCCGGATTATAGCTTATTATAGCCTGCCTTGCGCGCCTTCGTAGATATTTTTCACATCATATACTAGTGAAGTAGAGTAGTCGAATTCCCTAAATTGATTGTGCGCCACAGCGATTACAACGCAGTCGAAATCGCCTAAATTTGGCTTTTCGATTAGCTCGATATCGTAGTAGCGTTTCGCGTCGTCCTTGCTCGCCCATGGATCATACACACTGACCGCGCAACCGAAATTTTTAAGCTCATCAATCATATCAATAACGCGCGTATTGCGTATGTCTGGGCAGTTTTCTTTAAAGGTAAGACCTAAAATCAAAATTTTGCTATGTTTGATTTTTTTGTCAAATTTTATCATCATCTGCACGACTTGCGTGGCGACATATTTGCCCATATTGTCGTTGATACGGCGACTTGCGAGTATGATTTGCGGGTGATAGCCTACTTCTGTGGCTTTTTGGGCTAGGTAGTATGGATCTATGCCGATACAATGCCCTCCCACAAGCCCTGGGCGGAAGCTTAGGAAATTCCATTTTGTCGCAGCTGCGTCGATGACATCATTGGTATCGATTCCTAGTTTGTTAAACAAAATCGCAAGCTCGTTGATAAAGCCGATATTTATGTCGCGCTGTGTATTTTCGATGACTTTGGCAGCTTCTGCTACCTTGATACTTTTGGCGCGAAAAGTGCCGTTTTCTAGGATAGAAGAGTATGTTTCATCGACGATATCAAGTGTGCGCTCATTGCTACCTGAGACGATTTTTTTGATTTTTGTTACAGTGTGAATTTTATCGCCCGGATTTATGCGCTCTGGCGAGTATCCGCAGAAAAAATCCTCGTTAAATTTAAGCCCACTAGTGCGCTCTAAAACAGGCACACAGTCCTCCTCTGTTGCTCCTGGATAGACCGTGCTTTCATACACTACGATATCGCCCTTTTTAAGCACCGAGCCCACACTCTGGCTAGCTTTGATTAGTGGCGTGATATCTGGGCGGTTGAATTTATCCACAGGCGTTGGGACGCAAACGACATAAAAGTTGCAATCTTTTAAATCATTTATATCGCAGGTAAATTTAAGTCCATTTTTTAGCGCTGTGGCAAGTTTCTCATCTTCTAATTCTAGGGTCTTATCATGCCCCCCGTTTAGCTCGTCTATGCGAGATTTCATTATATCAAAGCCCACTACGCTGTGTTTTGCGCTAAATGCCGCTGCTAGGGGAAGCCCCACATAACCAAGTCCGATAATTCCTATTTTCATCGCTTATCCTTTAATCTTTGATTTCATTTAAATCTTTAATATCTACATGATTTATCTTGTCGCTATCGCCACTAGGGGTTAAAAATCCTTTTTCGACTAGCAAATCAACTATGCTTTTAAACACAGGCAAGGCGTTTTGCGCCGCGTAATAACTGCCTTTTTTGGGCTCTCTAACTAGCACGCCTATGGTGTAGCTAGTGTGAGCGTCGTTCGCAAAGCCAAAAAACGAGCTATTATACGCGCTAGAATATCCGCCACCTTTGGCAATTCTAGCAGTGCCTGTTTTGCCCCCTACTTCGATACCGCTCGTGCGCCCTTTGCGCCCTGTGCCGCCTTCGACTACCTTAATCAAAATTTCTCTCATAACATCTGCTGTTTGCGGGCTTAGCACGGTGCGTGTTTCGCTCTCATTTACAGGGTAAATTTTACCGTTCATTTCTAAATTTTCGACCAGTCTTGGACTAATCCAAACTCCGCCGTTATTAAAAACCCCATACGCGCTTAACATCTGCAAAAATGTCATCTGCGCGCCATAACCATAGCTAATCGTAGCCTTATAAACCTTGCCTTCCAAGCTTCGCACGCTAGGGATATTGCCAATCTGCTCGTAAGGCAAATCAATACCGGTTTTTTGCGCCATACCGAAATTTAAAAGCCCGTCATAAATCATCTGCCCACTCATACGCTCGGCGATTTTAATCATACCGATATTTGATGAATGCACAATGATTTCCTCGCCACTCATTGACTTTGCTGGGTGAGTGTCGCGGATAGTGCGCGAACCTAGCTTGTATGCGCCATTGTGGGTGTTTATAATCTCGGTTGGTTTGACTAAATTTCCCTCATAAGCGATTGAGAAAATTATCGGCTTCATAATCGAGCCGACCTCGTAAGCATATTCGCTAGCGGTCGAATTTAGGTTTTTTACATCTTGTTTTGTGATATTTTCGGGATTATACCTAGCGTTTGTGGCAAGGGAGAGAATTTTGCCTGTTTTTGAGTTCATTATGCCTACGACTATCTCTTTGGCATCGTAAGCCAAGCTTGCTTTATCAATTAGCCTCTCGACATCTCTTTGTAGCGCCAAAGGCACGCTTAAATGGACATTATATCCGTCGATTTTGTTTGTTTTTTTGGTGCTTTTTTCTAGGATAATATTGCCTTTTAGATCCCTTGGGCCCGTGATAAACTCATCTTTTAGCGGGGTTAGATAATACTCATAGTATTTCTCCACGCCCTTAATGCCGACTACCTTGGTAATCCCCGAAACCTCTTTTTTGTTGATATAGCCTAAAAGCGGGGTTAGGGAGTTTTGGATATTGTAAGTGCGCTTTTCGCCGCTTTCGCTTACACTCATACGCACTGGCGGATTTACACGCCCACTAGCCGTCTCAAAGGCTACGAAAAATTTCTTTAAATTTAGTTTGTAGGCTAACTCTTTTAAATGCACGGCTGTTTTGGCGTCGATTTTGTAGGATAAAACCGTGGTGCCCTTTGAGCTTTGGATTGTTTTTTTGACCCGTTTTTCGCTGTCGCCTGTGTAAATGCAGTAGAGTTTGACAAACAAATCGAGCTTGTGCGGATCAAGAGAGCGAGAGTCTATGCTGACCTTGTAGAGTTTTGTCGAGTTTGAGACGACATATTTGTCTTTGGTGATGATTGAGCCCCTGATTGCGCTGTTTGTTTCGTTTATGTCAAGGCGTGGAAGCCTGCGATCGCTACTAGCAGAGTAAAACATCATCCACACAAACACGCACATCAAAAATCCCAGCACAGCCGCAAGCACGCAAATACCGATATTTGAGTTTTTATCCCGTAAAATCATATCAACTTTTCTAAATCTTTAAATTTTTCAAATCCGCTTGGCAAGTTTTGCAAAATTTGAAATTTGGCTAAAAATTCGCCCCTTGGCATGTCTTGCGCCCCCATAAAGCGCAAATGCTCGTTCATAATCTGACAATCAATCAAAAAGTCAAATTTTTCTAAAACCCTACAAAGCGTGATTAAAGCGACCTTTGACGCGCCTGTTTTTAGGCTGAGCATACTCTCGCCACAAAACATCTTGCCCAAAATCAGCCCGTATAATCCGCCAATTAAAACGCCCTCTTCATAGACTTCAACGCTGTGAGCGACGCCTAAATTTGCTAAATTTACATACGCCTCTACAATCTCATCGCTAATCCAAGTCCCATCATCTGAGTTTTGGCGGGTTTGTTTGCAAAGGGTGATAAATCTAGCAAAATTTTGGTCGAATTTTACTTCATATCGTTTTAAATATGGCTTTATCGACTTTTGGGTGCGCACAGCCTTTGGTTCTAAGATCGCGCGCGGGTTTGGCGACCACCATAAAATCGGCTCTCCCTCACAAAACCATGGGAAAATCCCCTGCGTGTATGCGCTTAGCAAACACTCTGCGCTCAAATCTCCCCCGCTAGCTAGCGGAGCGAAATCTGGCGCGGTTTTTGGGTTTGGGAAGGCGTAGAATTTCGACATTTTTATTTTATGAGCGTGGCGTTTTGGGGTTCGTCTGGATTTTTGGTTAAACCGCCGTTCTTATCTTCGCCAATTTGGGCAGTATTTGATACCTTCGCGTCCAGCATTGGCACGCTTTCGAAGTCAAATTTAAGCTTTTCATCAGCGAAATCCACAAAAACCCTACCGCCATTTTGCAACGCTCCAAATAAAATTTCCGAGCTAATCTCATCTGAGATTTGCAACTGCACCTCTCGTTTGAGATTTCTTGCGCCAAATTCTGCGCTGTAACCTTTTTTTATCAAATACTCTTTTGCGCCTTTGCTTAGTGAAATTTCGATATTTTTGAGTCCTGATTGTATTTCTCGCACTGTTTTATCCACGATTTTTTCTAAAATTTCGCCTTTTAGCGGATTGAAATTTATGATTTTATCTATGCGATTGCGAAATTCAGGGGCAAAAAAGCTCTTCACAGCGTTATCGATTTTATAGCTTTCATCTTTGGTAAAGCCCACTTGTGGCGCTTCTTTGGTGCCTAAATTCGAGGTCATAATGATAATGGTGTTTTTAAAATCGCTACTCGTGCCGTTTGTGTCAGTTAGCACGCCGTTATCAAAAATACCCAAAAATATATTTGTCATGCTAGGGTGAGCCTTTTCGATTTCGTCGAAAAGCACCACGCTGTAAGGGTGTTTTTTGATCTGATTTGTCAAAATTCCGCCGTTTTCAAACCCCACATACCCCGGAGGCGCGCCGATTAGGCGGCTCACGCTGTGAGCTTCCATATACTCGCTCATATCAAATCGCTCGAAATTTACACCTAAATTTTTAGCCAAAACCTTGGCTAGCTCGCTTTTGCCCACGCCCGAGCTTCCTGTGAATAAAAACACTCCAATTGGCGAATTTTCGTGTCTAAGTCCTGCATAAGAGCGCAAAAGCGCCTTGCTTAGGCTAGAAACTGCCTCGCCTTGACCGAAAATTTCCTTTTTGATATTTTCCTCTAAATTTCGCAAGGTCTCTTTGTTATCAACGCTTTGGCTTAAATTTGCGATATTTGCGCTAGCACTTAGCACATTTACCAAATCCTCTTTGCTGACATTTATCGCCTCGCTATGCTCCTTAAATGCGTAGCTCGCGCCCACTTCGTCAATCAAATCAATCGCGCTATCTGGCAAAAATTTGTCGCTTTCGTAGCGTTTGGCTAAATTCACAGCCTCGCGCAAAATTTCATCGCTAAATTTGACATTGTGAAATTCCTCGTATTTTTTCACAATTCCTTTTAAAATTTCCACGCTATCTTCGATACTAGGCTCGTTTATGTCGATTTTGCATAGCCTTCTAGCAAGCGCCTTATCTTTGCTTAGATTGCGAAATTCGGCGTAAGTCGTGGCGCCAATTAGGCTAAGCGTGCCGTTTGCAAGGCCCGGTTTTAGCAGATTTGACATATCCAAATCCTCGCGCGATCCTGCACCTGCACCCGCAATCGTGTGAATTTCATCGATGAAAAGTATAGCTTTATCATTTTTGCTAAATTCATCTATTACATTTTTTAATCTCTCCTCAAATTCGCCCCTTAGCGTCGTCCCAGCCACGAGCGCGCCCATATCAAGGGCGTAAATCGTCTTATCAGCTAGTTTTGCTGGAACCTCGCCATTTGCGATTTTTAGCGCAATTCCCTCGATTATAGCCGTTTTTCCCACGCCTGCTTCGCCCACAAGGACTGGATTGTTTTTTTTGCGGCGGCAAAGGGTTTGTAAGGTCTTTTCGATCTCTTTTTCGCGCCCGATTAGCGGGTCGATTTTGCCACTTTTTGCCATTTCGTTTAAATTCGTCGTATATAGCTCGCTAGCTGGCTTTTTTTTCTTTTTGCTCTCGTCATCTTCGCCTAAAAAATCATTAAAAAGCCCCTCGTCCATCTCGCCATTTTCGCCGTTTTGCGCCATATCGCGGTTATCAAACCACTGCAAATATCTATCTCTAAATTTATCAAAATCGTAAGAATTTATCCCGTAAAATTCGAAAATTTTAGCCGCGTCAGTATCTTTGCTAGCAAGGACATAAGATATAAAATCTAGCTCGTTTTCGTTGTCAATGCTTTCCTCGAAAAGCCCCATAATGCGCGCCAAATCGGTCGTGGCTGCGACCTTGGTGCGGTTTTTTTCGTCTGATTTTGGCATTGAAGCGATTAGTTCGCCAATGCTGGTTTTGAAATTTTCATACTCAAAATTTGAAAACTCGTTTTCAAAAAAATTTCTAAAATTTTTATCTGAGAAAATTTCATATATCACGCTTGCTATGCTGACATATTCAAACCCGCCCTTTACGGCGTTTCGCACAGCGTTATCAATATCTTTTTGTAAATAAAATCCTATCATTTATCCTCCTCTATAATACATTTTAGTGGGAAGCCCTCTCTCGCGGCTGCCTCTAAAACGGCTTCTTGCTTGCTTTTGGCGATCTCTTTGGCATACACCCCACAAATCCCGCGCCCGTTTTTATGGACATTTAGCATGATTTTGACTGCGTTTTGCGTGGTGTGAGCGAAAATTTCGATTAAAATTATCACCACAAAATCCATTGGCGTAACATCGTCATTTAGTAGCACCACGCGATACGGCGAAGGTTTGAAGGTCTTGACTCGCACCTTTGTGCTGGTTTTAGTTGCCATTTTTTATCCTAAGCATATCTTTTTCTATCACTTTTGTCGAAACCATACCCAAATAATACGGCTTTCCGCGCTCATCTCCCTCGTTTATATCTGTCAGTGTCTGATACTCGCCGTCCTTAAAAACCACCTTAAATGGGATTGAAAGTGCGTGGCGGTAGTTGATATCGGTTAAAATTTGCTCCACGATACGGGAATTTTGCTTGTCGTTTGCTATAAAATAATACGCATTGTATTTTTTGGTGAAATTCTCCACGACCTGCGCGTCTGTGATATCCTCGAAGTGGATTAATCCAACCATCATAAAATCATCTGCGTTTTTTAGCTGATAGTCCATTAGGTGCGGAGCCTCGATTTTGCACGGCTCGCAGTATGTCCCAAAGATATCAAACATCAAAATTTTATCGCTTCCAGCTAATTTAAAGCCCTTATTTGTGCGCTCGATCACCACTTCGCCACCCACGACGCTTTTTAAGCTAAATTTTTCGCCCACGCTAAATGGGGTAAATTTCGCCGCCACTTCGCTATTTTGCGCATTTTGCGCACTTTCATCATTACAACCACAAAGAAGCAATCCGGCAAAAATCAGCGTTAAAATTTTTCTCATAATCTCTCCTTTTTACTTAAAATTTTTCATAGCGCTTCTAGCCTCTCTGTCGGCTTCCTTGCGTTTTAGCGCCTCTCTTTTATCATGCAGGTTTTTACCACGCGCTAGTGCTACCCTAGCCTTGACGCGGTTTTTGTCGTTTAGATACAGCGAGGTAACGACCAGCGTAAGGCCGTCCTTGCTGACATGACCTAAAAGTTTGTCGATTTGCTTTTTGTGCATTAAAAGCTTCCTTGGGGCCTTTTCGTCTGGACGAAAATGCGGGTTAGTGTGCTCCAAATAGCTTATGTGCGCCCCTAGCAAAAATAACTCGCCTCTTATTATGCGACAAAAGCTGTCTTTGAGATTTGCCCTGCCAGCGCGCAAGGATTTGACCTCGCTACCCTTTAAAACCACGCCAGCTTCGAAATTTTCTAAAATTTCGAAGTCGTGGAAGGCTTTTCTGTTTTTTGTAAGTTCTTTTATCATTTTTCTACCTTAAATCTACCTTGAAGCACGAACTGCCACTTCCGCTTAAAAACTCGCCCTTTTCTAGGCGCAAATCTGGATAAAGTGCGCACGCTGGGGCTAGTAAATCATTTAGGCTCTCAGCGTCAAAATTATTTAAAATTTCGCTTGATTTTAGCTTTAAAAGCTTGTTAGCTAGGCCTAAATCAATTTTATTAAAATAATTTTTTCTAAATTCCCTATACACCGCACCAGTATCGCAAAATAGCCCTTTTAGGCAAAGCCTAAGTGGCGGGATTTCATCATCAAACGCTTCGATTATTTCGCCTTTGCCACTCACATTTGCGCTTTTTTCGCCACTTAAAAAAAAGCAAATATCGCTTCCGAGCGAATTTGCAATTTGCATTAAATTTGGCTTTGAAATTCCCAAATTTAGCTCATCATTTATCATTTTTAAAAACGCGGCGCAGTTGCTACTACCACCACCCAATCCGCCGCCTGCTGGAATTTGTTTGTAAAGTTTTACATAAAATTTTGCAAAAAATTCATTGAGCTCGTTTTTGTAACCGCTCTCGCACAGCCGCTCGTATGCGCTTTGGATTATGTTTTTACCGGCGATTTCTTTGTTGCACTCTATGCAAAATCCGCCCCGCTCGCCCCGCTCAAAGTTAATCTCGTCATAAAGCTCATGGCAAAGCACGAAACGAGAGGCGATGTTATGAAATGCGCCGTTTGCGCCAGTAATTTTCAAAAAAACATTTATTTTAGCAAAACTTTTCAAATCTTTATCCTATTCCATAAATATTTTACTTCGCCATCGCAAATTTCGATTATTGCGTGAAATTCTCCCAAATTTACCAGATATTCACCACTGTTTTGAAATTTAAAATTTTGCGCGCGAAGTTTTTTGCCGAGCAAAATTTCATTTTTATCGCCATTATAAAAATTTTCTTTTACATTTAGATAATCTTTGGGATTTATACTCGCTTCGTCATCAAATTTGGCATTTTCTAGGCTAAATTCGCCCTCGCTTATACGCCTAAGCGCACTTAGTGTCCCGCTAACTCCTAGCTTTTCGCATAAAAGTTTGCCGTATGAGCGGATATAACCACCCTCACTAACTGAAATTTTAAAGCTCAAAAACGGGTGGCGATAGCTTAGGATTTCGCACTCATATACGCTCATAACCTGCTCTTTAAGCGCTACTTCCTCGCCACGCCTTGCTAGTTCATACGCACGCACGCCATCGATTTTTTTCGCGCTAAATTTTGGTGGTATGTATCGCACAAGCCCAAGCAAGCTATCCCTTGCGCCCAAAATTTGCTCCATGCTAAGCTTTGGCACATTTTCTACGCTATAAATATTTTCGTTATCGCCACTTTCGCTACTAGCACCAAACCACAGCGTGGCGATATAGATTTTTGGGGCCTTACGCAAAAAGCGAAAAAACCGCGTGTATTCGCCAAAGCCAATGACCAAAGCCCCGCTAGCAAAGGGATCTAGCGTGCCAGAAAAACCGGCTTTTTTCACGCCGTATTTGCGCTTCAAGCGTCCTAAAAACTGATTTGATGAGATCCCAGAGGGTTTGTTTGCTAAAAAAAGTCTATTCATACTAGTTTTTGCACGAAATTTTTCATTATCATGCGCTCGATTCCGCCGAAATTTATGGTAAGTTTGTCGCCATTTACTGCGCTTACTTTGCCCATACCAAAGAGTTTATGGGTGATTAAATCGCCCTTTTTAAACTCGCCGTCACTTTGTGGGCTAAGTGGAGTATCGATTAGCCCTGCTTCGCCTAAAAATCGCGATTTGGATAGATAATCCCGTTTCCCGCGATAAAAGCGCGAATTTGCAAAACTAAGCGTTAGCTCTTTTTTCGCCCTAGTTATGGCTACATACGCTAGCCTGCGTTCCTCTTCTAAATCTGTCGTGTCGCTGATGATTGGGAAAAACCCCTCTTCAAGCCCGATGACAAACAGGTGCGAAAACTCCAAACCCTTGCTAGCATGCACGCTCATGATATTTATCGCCTCTGCGCTGATATTGTCTTGATCGCTAAGAAGTGCCAAATCGTTTAAAAACTCGCCCAAATCAAAATTTGGCTTATTTATGGCTTCATCTTTTAGCATGGCGCAAAATTCGTTGATATTAGCCAATCTATCATCGCCCTCTGGCATGCTCTCGTAGTATTCTTTTAGCTCAAATTTATCCAGCACCCCGTCGATTTTTTTCTCCACGCTTGGCTCGTGCGAGAGTTCGTTTATGTGGAGTTTGAGCTTTTCTAGGGCCTCTTTTGCTTTGGCACTTAGATTTGCACCCTGATCCGAAAACGCGTCAAACAGGCTTAAATGCTTCCTTGCGCCGATTTCATCGAGCCTTGCAAGGCTAACCTTGCCAATGCCCCTTTTTGGGACATTTATAATGCGTCGCATTGAAAAATCGTCGTTTTCGTTGATGATTAGGCGCAGGTATGCGATGATATCTTTGATCTCGGCTCTTTCGTAAAATTTCACGCCACCTACTATGCGATATGCGATTTTCGCGCGGTTTAGCCCCTCTTCGAGTGCGCGCGAAAGGGCATTTACGCGGTAAAGCACGGCGATTTGGGCTGGGTGGATACCTGAGTTTATGAGCTCTTTGATTTTTGTAGCTACCTGCGCGCTTTCGTCGCTTTCGTTTTCGCAGTGTAGGATTTTGACATCTTCGCCCTTGCCAAATGTGCTTTTCAAATTTTTGCCAAGGCGGTTTTTGTTGTGCGAGATTAGCTCGTTTGCGGCGAAGAGAATTTGGCTAGTCGAGCGGTAATTTTCCTCTAATTTCACATATTTTACATTTTCGAATTGATCGCGAAATTTTAGGATATTTTCCACCCTAGCCCCACGCCAGCTATAAATGCTCTGATCATCATCGCCCACGACGGTTAAATTTTGGTGCGCTTTGCAAAGCTTTTGTAGTAGTTTAAACTGAATTTCGTTCGTGTCTTGATACTCATCGACGGTTATGTAGGTGTATTGGCGCGAAACTTCATCGCAAAGTGCCTCGTTTGCGTCTAAAATTTTGTAAGGAAGCACGAGCAAATCGTCGAAATCGACTAAATTATTGCTTAGCAAATACTCCTCGTATCTGGTGTAGGCTTCTAGCATTTTGGCGTAAAATCCCTCGTTTGCCTGCTTGATATCATCGCTTAGCGAGGCGATATTGTTTTTAAGCTCATCTGGGCTAATTAGGGCGTTTTTGTATTTTGAAATTTCATTTGCCATGGTGCTTGTTTGCAAATTTATCTCAAACGATTTTAGGATTTTTTTCTTATCATCAGTGTCTATGACGGCGAAATTTGGCTTACGGCCAAGCTCGCTAATGTAAAATTTCAAAAACAAAAGTCCAAATTTGTGAAATGTGCATAGTAGTGGCACACCCACTTCAAGCCCTAAATTTGCGATTAGATTAAGCGCGCGAGAGCGCATTTCACTAGCTGCTTTGTTTGTGAAAGTTAGCGTGAGCGTGTTTTGCGCGGGCACTCCGTTTGCTAGCAGGTAAGCTAGGCGCGCGGTGATTGTCTTTGTTTTGCCACTACCTGCGCCCGCTAAAATCAGCATAGCTCCGTCTATATGCAGTGCTGCCCTGCGTTGAGCCTCGTTTAATTCGTCTAAAAATTTCATATCTTTCCTATCTAGCGAAAATTCTGCGAGATCTCTCTTTTTTGATCCACTCGCTATCAATTTTGGCTAAATTTACAGCCACTGGGGTATTATTTTGGACTAGCTCCATTATAGCATACAGCGGGATTGATACGACCGCTGCGAAATCCTCGCTACCAAAACCAGCTTCAAATTTTAAATCGTCCTTTTGGATATGCGCGCTTGACAGCGTGTAGTTTTCTAGCTCGAAGAAAATCACGGGTTTTTTGATAAAGCCCGCACTTATCTCGTTAGGAAGTTCGGGGTCGAATTTTACCTCGCTTGTGCGCGCTACCACGCCAAAACTCTCGCCAAGCTCGAAAAAAAGCTCCAAAATTTCTTTTATATGCGCAATCTCTTTTTGTATGAATTTTTCGTTTTCTAAAATCATCTTTACTCCTTTACAAACTCGCTAACAAGGGAGCGAATTTGAGAAATTCCAATCTCCCAAAATTTATCATCGTCTAAATTTAGCCCAAATTTTGCGACTAAATTTTTAGGCGAATCGCTTCCGCCCGAGCTTAAAAATTCAGTGTAAATTTCGGCGAAATTTGAAATTTTGCCACTTTTATACAGCCCATAAAGCGCCAAAACTAGCAACTGCGCAAAGCCGTAAGAGTAGCAGTAAAACGGCGTGTGGATAAAGTGCGGTATATAACTCCACCAAATTTTATATTCATCTCTAAGTTCTAGCGCATCGCCAAACATTTTTTTGGACTCTTCTAGCCAAATTTCATTAATTTGCTCTGTGGTTAGCTCATCAGGCGAGGCGTGAATTCTGCGCTCAAATGTCGTAAATCCTATCTGGCGATACAGCGTAGCAAAAATATCTTCGAGTTTGTTTGCTATCATGGCTTTTGCCACGCTTTTATCCGCGCGCGAGAGCATATAGTCAAAGACTAGCATTTCGCAAAATACAGAGGCTGTCTCAGCCGTGGTAAGTGGCGTAAATGAGTAAAAATATCCAGCATTGTAGCTTAGATACTGGTGGATTGCATGACCTAACTCGTGCGCTAGGGTGAATACATCGCGACGCTTGGCAGTGAAATTTAGTAGCACAAACGGGTGCGTATCAGCCGAACCAGAGTGCGAAAATGCGCCACTTTGTTTATTTGGCTTTGGCATTGCATCAATCCAGTTTTTTGCAAATGCTTCCCTTGCGATTTGCCCAAATTTAGGGTTAAATTTATCAAAGGCGTCAAGGACGATTTGCCTAGCCTCATCAAAGCTAAATTTGCTATCGTCGTTTAAATTTAGCGGTGCGTATCGATCAAAATCATAGAGCTTTTCAAGCCCCAAAATTTCGCGCTTTTTATCATAGTAACGCCACACTAAATCGAAATTTCGCTCGGTTGCGCTAATAAGCGCATCGACGCTTGATTTTTCGATTTGGTTTTCTTCGTGCATGATTAGCTCGCCCTGTGCGTATCCACGAAGCTCGCAACTGATTTTAAGGCTAGTTTTTATCATATTATAAATGTAGGTTAGAAGGTGCAAATTTTGCTCTAAGACCGCACTTAGCGAGGCTGCGGCCTGCTTGCGTGCATCTCTATCGCTATCGTAAAGGTGCGATAAAAGCTCCTCTTCACTGATTTTCTCGCCCCCAAAGTCAAATTTTAGCCTTGCCATACTCTCATCAAAAAGCCTCGAAAACGCCTCTGCGCCAACCACGCTCGTTTTTAGCAAAACCTTTTCTTCAAGCAGGCTTAGTTGGTGTGATTTGTGTTTTTTAAGCAAATTTAAATAGTAAGCAAAACGGCCACTACCCGCAATGAAATTTTGCGATTTCTCCTCGCTAAGCTCGTTAAATTCTAGCTCGAAAAATAGCAAATTTTGGGCGATATCGTTGCAGATTTGCTCCACTTTGGCTTGCCTTGCCCCACGCGTAGTATCTCTGGCAAAATCCAAATGCACGAAGCTCATAATCTTTGAAATTTGCGCGTTTATGCGCTCGTATTCACCTAGTGCCTCGCAAAATTCATCGCAGGTTAAATTCGCCAAATTTCCCCTAAATTTCGCCTCAAATTCGCTAGTCTTAGTGCGCGTATTTTCGATCGCAAACTCAAATTTTTCCTCGTTTTGAAATAATTCACTCAAATCCCAATTCATACTTTTCCTTTAAATTTTTGGCGCAATTCTAGCCAAAAAGAGTTATACAGTGGTAAGCGACCAAAAATTTGGTCGCTTAAATTTTTAAATTTTAATGTTTTGAAGTTTGTGAAACGATAATTGTAAAAAGTGCGTCGGTGGAGCTATTTAGGGCTGTTTCCATTGAGTCTTGGATTACAGAGATTATGACACCGACGGTGATGACCTTAAATGCGATATCGTTGTCGATACCAAAAAGCGCACACGCAAGCGGAATAAGCATAAGCGAACCGCCAGGCACGCCACTTGTGCCACATGCGCCCACGGCTGAGACTACACATAGTAGCAAAGCCGTGCCAAAATCAGGGTGAATTCCTAGCGTGTATGCAGTCGAAAGTGCCAAAATAGCGATAACCACAGCGGCTCCCGCCATATTTACGGTAGCTCCCAGCGGAATTGAAATTGAGCTTAGCTCATCATCGACGCCAAGTTTTTTGCAAAGGTTCATATTTACAGGGATATTCGCAGCCGATGAGCGTGTAAAAAACGCTGGAATTCCACTCTCTTTAAGGCAGGTAAAGACGATAGGGAAAGGGTTTTTCTTGGTTACGAAAAATACGATTAGCGGATTTACCACAACAGCTACTAAAATAAGTGCTAGCACAAGCACGCCTGTAAGCTTAGCATAGGTTGCTAGACCTTCCACGCCCAAATCATACACAGTGTAAGTAATAATGCCAAAAATACCGATTGGGGCAAGCTGGATTACGACTTGAATTATTTTTGTTACACCTTCGCTTAAATCGCCGATGAAGCGTTTGGTTTCGTTCGTGCAAAATTTAAGCGCGATTCCAAGTCCTACCGCCCATGCGACAATACCGACATAATTACCGCTAGAAAGGGCATTTACAGGGTTATCAACGATTTTGAAAAATGTAGTTTTTAGCACTTCCCAGACATTTGCAGGTGCAGGTGAGTTTGCCGCGCCAACGCCGTCAAGTGCAATCGGAGTCGGAAACATAAAGCTAACGCCAACGCCAACAAAAGCAGCCAAAAGCGTGCCGACGATATAAAGCACGATAACTCTTTTTAGTCCTGTCGTGCTTCCAAAAGTTTTATTGACAAGCGAACTTAAAATTAGAATAAAAACTAGCACTGGGGCGACAGCTTTAAGCGCACTTACGAAAAAATCACCAAACAATCTAGCCAAATTCGCTATATTACTCCACGCATTTGTTTCACCGCCGTCTAAATCCAGCCCAGATACACCGACCCTAGCAAAATACCCTAGCGCAGCACCGAGCAAAAGTCCGATGATAATGCGCATTATCAGGCTTTTGTTGCTGTAACTTTGTATCAGCTTATCTAAGTAAGTCATCTTGCCTCCCTTTCAATGAGTAAAATTTGTCGCAATATATCTAAATTTTTATTTAACATTATTTAAATTCTTTAAAAATTTAATAAAATTTCATTTTACATTAAATATTAAACGCTAGAATTACGCCCAAAATTTTCAAAATTTTAGGAGCTTAAATGTATCTATTCACGAGCGAGGTCGTAAGCCCTGGTCACCCAGATAAATGCGCCGACATAATCGCAGATTCAATCGTCGATGAAATTTTAAAAAAAGATCCCAAAGGACGCGTAGCTAGCGAGGTTTTCGTAGCGGGCAAACATATCGTAATCGGCGGCGAAGTAAATGCCAAGGTCGATTTTACACACGATGATTATCGCCATATCGTCAAACGCGCTCTTAGCGACATTGGCTACAATGACAATCCATTTTTTACCCGCGAGCAGTGCCTGCACCCGCAAGATGTCGAGGTCGATGTATATCTAAACCAACAAAGCCCAGATATCAACCAAGGCGTAGATCAAGAAAGTGGCGAGATCGGCGCGGGAGATCAAGGCATAATGTTTGGCTTTGCTAGCTCGGAGACGCAAAATTTCATGCCAGCAGCGATTACTTATGCAAGGCTTCTTTGCGATAAGGTTTATGAGTATGCCAAAACTCACCCAAATCAGCTTGGCGTGGATATTAAAACACAAGTTACGCTTGATTATGGCACGAAGTCAAATTTCGAAGACTGCAAACCACAATCAATCCACACAATCGTAGTTAGCGCGCCTTGCGTGGAGAGTATGAGTATCGAGTATGTGCGCGAACTAATCCAAAATTTAATCGACACAGCAGGTCTTCCAAAAGAGCTTTATCAAAAAGAAAAAACCATAATTTATATCAACCCAACAGGTCGCTATGTAAATCACAGCTCGCTTCACGATAGCGGTCTAACAGGTCGCAAACTCATCGTCGATAGCTTTGGCGGATATTCGCCGATAGGCGGTGGCGCACAATCTAGCAAAGACTACACAAAAGTCGATCGCTCGGGGCTTTACGCAGCGCGCTATATCGCTAAAAATATCGTCGCAGCAGGGTTAGCGAAAAAATGTATAATCCAGCTAAGCTATGCTATCGGCGTGGCAAAACCAGTTAGCGTGAGTGTCGATTGTATGGGCACAAACGCTGGTATTGATGATGATACGCTATCGAAATTTGTCCTCGAAAATTTCGCCCTAACCCCGCGCTGGATTACTGAGAAATTCGGCCTAGACAAACCAAGTGCCCAGACATTTTTATACGCAAAAGTAGCTGCTTACGGCCAAGTCGGCAACCCAAAATACCCATGGGAGCAACTCGATAGCGTAGAGCTTTTCAAATCTTTGAAAAAATAAAATTTCGCAAGGAATTTAACCTTGCGAAATTTTTAAATTCTTAGTTATTTTATGACAATTTAATCTTAAATTTAACTCCGAGAAATTCCGATAAATTCGGCGAAATTTAACACTTTTTTAAGTAAAATTTTTGCAAAATATCGCATACTTTTAAGGGGTGAAAATGCAAGAAAAACACTACGAAGTCGTCATCGTCGGCGGCGGTATTTCTGGCGGTGCGCTAGCATACACTTTGGCGCAATACACTGATATAAAATCCATCGCAATCATCGAAAAATACGAGGGTTTAGCCACGCTAAATACAAAAGGCACGGCAAATTCGCAAACGATCCATTGTGGCGATATCGAGACAAACTACACAATCGACAAAGCCAAAAAGGTCAAACGCGCAGCCGATATGATTGCGAAATACTGCAAAAAGCACGATTATATCGGTAAATTTATCTTTGAAGGGCAAAAAATGGCAATCGGCGTGGGCGACAGCGAGGTCGCTTTTATCAAAGATCGCTATGAGGTTTTTAAAGAGCTTTATCCGTATTTGGAATTTTATGACAAAGACAAGCTAAAACAGATCGAGCCAAAGGTCATTTTCGATAGCAACGGCAACCCTCGCCCCGAAGATGTCGCAGGTCTTGGCGTGCAAACTGGCGCATATACCACGATTGATTTTGGCGCCATGACAAATACCCTAGTCGAAAATGCGCAAAAAACAAAGGGCAAAATTTGCGATTTATACCTAAATTCTGAGGTTCAAAATATCACAAAGGTAGGCGATAAATTTTATATCCGCACTGCAAATAAAATTTCAGTCAGCGCTGATTTCGTCGTAGTCGATGCAGGCGCGCACTCACTATGGCTAGCGCACAAAATGGGCTATGGCAAAAACCTTAGCGCGATTTGTATCGCCGGAAGCTTTTATCTAACCAAACAAAAGCTATTAAACGGCAAAGTCTATATGGTGCAAAACCCAAAACTCCCATTTGCCGCACTTCACGGAGACCCTGACCTGCTAGCTGATGGTTGCACGAGATTTGGCCCTACTGCGCTAACTATGCCAAAATTAGAGCGTTACAAAGGCTGTCGCTCGGTGCCTGAGTTTTTCCAATCCCTAAATTTCACGCCAAAGGTCGCAAAGGTATTTTGGAACAATTTCGGCGATAGCGATGTTAGAAATTTCTTGTTGCGAAATATCGCGTTTGAAGCCCCAGTTTTAGGCAAAAAACTCTTTGTCAAAAATGCCAAAAAAATCATACCTAGCATTAGAGAAGAAGATATTTACTATGCCAAAGGTTTTGGAGGCGTCAGAGCCCAAATCATCGACCAAGACAAGCTTGAATTGCTTCTAGGCGAGGCTAGAATTGACGATAATAACGGCGTGATTTTCAATATGACTCCAAGCCCGGGTGCGACAAGCTGTTTTGGCAACGCAGAGCGCGACGCTATCTCAATCTGCTCGTTTTTGGGCAAAAAATTCGACGCTGAAAAATTCGAAAACGAACTTGTAAAATAATCAAATTTATGCAGAATTTTTCTGCATAAATTTTACTTTTAAATTTCAAATTTTAACACAAAGGAAAATTTAATGAAAAAAGCAAAAATCATAGCCACGCTTGGCCCAGCTAGCGATAACGAAGAGATAATGGAAGCCATGGTTAGGGCTGGGGTCAATGTTTTTAGACTAAATTTTTCGCACAACTCGCACGAATACCACGCTCAAAATGTCGCAAAAATCCGTAGCGTGGAGAAAAAGGTCGGATTTCATATCGGGATTTTGCAAGACATCTGCGGCCCTAAAATCCGCATTGGCGAGCTTGAAGCACCGTTTGAATTAAAAGCTGGCGATAGGCTTGATATCTACGCCAAAGAGCAAATCGGCACCAAAATCGCCCCACACCACTACGCTCTTAGCATTAATCAACCCCAAATTTTGCCTATGCTAAAAGCTGGCGAATATGTCTATCTCTACGACGGCATAATCCGTGCTAGGGTCGCTCACAGCGGAAACGATGTCGTCCAAACCGTCATCGAAAACGACGGCACTCTAAGCTCGAAAAAGGGTGTAAATTTCCCAAATACCGTTCTTGGCATAGATGTCATCACGCCAAAAGATAGAGCCGATATGGAATTTGGCGCCACACTTGGCGTGGATTTTGTGGCAATCAGCTTTGTGCAAAGCGCAAACGACATAATCAAAGCAAAGAAAATTTTGCGCGCCTCTGGCTCACACGCCCATGTTTTGGCAAAAATCGAAAAATTTGACGCTGTGGAAAATATAGATAGCATAATCGAGCAAAGCGACGGAATCATGGTCGCTAGGGGCGATTTGGGTATCGAGGTGCCGTTTTATAAGGTGCCTTCAATCCAAAAATTAATTATAAAAAAGGCAAACGAAGCTGCCAAACCAGTAATTACAGCCACTCAAATGCTTCTTAGTATGACGCGTAACGAAACGGCCACCAGAGCCGAAATCAGCGATGTCGCCAACGCCGTGCTTGACGGTACAGACGCTGTAATGCTAAGCGAAGAGAGCGCAGTAGGCATAAATCCAGTCGCTGTCGTGCGCGCTATGTCGCATACGATACTAGAAGCGCAAGAGATCTACGCTTACAACCGCTTCAAGCACGAAAACCACGATAGCACCGATATCATGGCTGAATCTGCCGTTAGGCTAGCAGGTCAGCTAAACGCGGATAAAATCATCGCCCTAACCTCCTCTGGCAAACTAGCCGTGCAAATGGCGAGATATCGCCCAAATATCGATATCCTAGCCGTTACCCACGATATAAACACAGCGCGCTATCTCACGCTTTGTTGGGGTATAGGCCAAAGCCTAGTTATAGCAGAAGAAGCCAAGCTTCACACGCTCATGGCAAAGGCTATCAAAAGCGGCGTGGATTGTGGCGCAATCAAGCTTGATGGAACATATATCATGACGGCAGGTTATCCAACAGGTGTAAGTGGGACTACAAATCTTATCCGTATGTTAAAGGACGAGCAAATATCCTACTACTTACAAGACGCGTAAAACCTAGTAAATTAATAAAATTTGTCGAATTTACTAAAAATTTAAGTAAAATTTAGCTTTATTAGCAAATTTTTGGAGTATAATACGCCCCGTTTTAAAGGAAACGAATATTTTATTTAAAAGGAGCAAAGTTATGAAAAAATTAGTTTTCTTAACATTGTTTGGTGTTGCGAGTTGTGCATTCGCTGGTATAGCTGAGGAAATGGACGCAAAATGTGAAGCAGGAGATTATCAAGCTTGCACTGAGCTTGGTATGAAATACTACCGCGGTCAAGACGGTTTGCCACAAGACCACGAGAAAGCTCACTCATATTATGATAAAACTTGTAACCAACACAATTACGCTGAGGCTTGCTACCGCGACGGTATCTTCCACTCAGTAGGCGTTGGTGCAGAGCACAACCACGATCGCGCAATGCTATCTTTGAAAATGGCTTGCGATCAAGGTCATGAAAAAGCTTGTAAAATGGCAGAGAGAATCAAAGACGATAATTAATCGCTATTTTTACTCTGTTTTTACCACTGCGCCGATAAAATTCGGCGCAAATTATCGAATTTACACAAAATTTAATTAAAATTTAACTCTATTATAACTATTTTAGTGTATAATCACGCGTTTTAAAGGAAACACATATTATTTTTACAAGGAGAAAGTTATGAAAAAACTAGTTTTCTTAGCACTATTTGGTTTTGCGAGTTGCGCATTCGCTGGTATAGCAGAGGAAATGGACGCTAAATGCGAAGCAGGAGATTATCAAGCTTGCACTGAGCTTGGTATGAAATATTTCCGTGGTCAAGATGGTTTGCCAAAAGACTATGACAAAGCTCACTCATATTATGACAAAACTTGCAATATCGCTAAATGGGCTGAGGCTTGCTACCGCGACGGTATCTTCCACTCAGTTTTAGACGGCAAATGGCATAATCACGATCGTGCAATGCTATCACTACAAATGGCTTGCGATCAAGGTCACGAAAAAGCTTGCTCTATGAGAGAGAGAATTGCACACGATAAATAATCGTTATTTTACTATTATTTCTACTTCGGCGCCGAATTTTTCGGCGCTTTTTTTATGCCCGAAAATTCTTTGTTATTGCAAGAAGCATTATTTTTGTCATTGCGAGCTTTCGCTACCGCAAGTTCCTAAATACTGCCCGATTTTTGTCATTGCGAGCAAAAGCAAAGCGTCAAGACGCTTTGCCGAAGCAATCCAGGGAAATTCCATAATCTCTGATTTGTCATTGCGAGCTTTCGTAGAAAGCGAAGCAATCTACGAGTATAAAATTTAAAGCGTGTGTTTTTGCTGTCATTGCGAGCAAAAGCAAAGCGTCAAGACGCTTTGCCGAAGCAATCCAGTAAAATTCTCTCTAAATTTTAATGGATTGCTTCGACCACTGCGTGGTCTCGCAATGACAAAGCAAATAAAATTTGCAAAATTTCTCAATGACACAAAATCGGTGCAGTATTTTAAGGTTGCGCCAGCGTGAAATTTCAAAATTTAAAGAATTTCAAAATTTCACAGAATTTCAAATTTCACAGAATTTCAAATTTCACAGAATTTCAAAATTTATGTTTCAGCTCCAAGCTAAGCATATCCGAGATTTTCTCAGCCTCGAAATACTTCGCCTGCGCCTTCATATAAGCGCACATTTGGCGGTCCTTCTCGCAAATGCCGTGCTCCAACAAAAACTGCACCGCGAGCGAATTATCCATAAGCGCAGAAAATTTAATAAAGCCTTGAAGTTCCTTTTTATCGAGCTCATTTATCCCTTTATACTTCAAACTTTCCTCGAAAAACCGCATTTTATCGGCGTGAAATTTCGAAAAATCGTAACTCTGCGCAATGCGCCTAAGATCGCTTGGCGGGGTTTTTAAAAGATAATCAAGCGTGATATTTTGGTCCTTGATAAACTCCGCCTCGCTCGAAGTTATATCAGCGACCACGCCATTTCCTAGCGGTGCGCCGTTAGCCAAAAAATATGCAAACGCGTCGAAATTATCGCACGCACTAGCCATTTTAGCGTCATTTTCGCTAGGTTTGGCGCCACTACTTACCAGCAAATCTATTAGCGCAAACAGCTCCTCGCTATCAAATTTAGTGGAATTTTCGTCATTTTCCACACCTGCGCCGATATCGCAACCATAGGAATTTACGATATTTAAAGGATTGTCAAATTCGCCCTCGTTATAATTCAAATTTGGGCTGAATTTTAAAATTTCAGTGATTTTGTCGAAGTCAAATTTGCCTGTGCGCGAAATTTTGGGATTATAGATAAAATGAGTAAAAATCCGCTCGCCATACTCGCCAAATTCGTCATTTATGCGCTCAGCATTTGCGCGCGCAAAATCCAAAAGTGCGTCTAGTGCGCTAGAAATTTGCTCGTTTGTAGCGTTTTCATCGTGGAAAATTTCAAAATTTGGCGCAGTATCTGTAAAAACACCATGGCTAGAATTTGTGTCCAAATTCGGCGCAGTATCGGGCGCAGTATCTGCAAAAACACTCTCGCTTGAATTTTGCGTAAAATTTTGCGATAAATTCTGTGTAAAATTCTGCTCATTTGCGCTAGCCAAACAAACGAACGCAACCAAAAAACAAAAAATTCCGCCCATTTGCCCTATTTTCACTGCAACTCCCTTATTGGCTTGTGCATGTAGTAGTGGTCGCAATACTGATTTATGAGCGCGCCGTCTTTGGCGTAAATTTTAAGCTCATATTCGATAAATTTTTCGCCTGTGGGGACATTTTTGTAGGTCATTTTATCGGGTTGTTGCTTTTTCTCAAACTCCGCAAACTCGCTCGGTATCATCTCAAATGAGGCTATATCGTCGATTTCGTAGCCATCTTTTAGCCCAAAATGATAGCCATTAGTCCTATATAGCGGACTATTGCTGTATGAGCTAGATGTGAATTTGCGCTCTAAATTTAAAAACAGTATCGCTGTTTCATTGCCTATATTTTCGCAATATTTACGCTTTTTATCCGTATCGGTGAAGAGAAATAGGCAAAATTTATCCCCGCAAATCGCCTTTTGTTTTTTGTATTCTACTGACCATTTGCTCATATTTGAGGTGCGGATTTTCTGCGTCCCTTCGTGGGTTTTGATTTCATAGACATTTTCATCTACTGGCAAAACCTCGCTATCTCCGTGAAATTTGCCGTATTTTTGGGGCGTGATTTCGGTATTTCTATTTAGTTTATGTGGGAAATCGTAAGCTTCAAGCGGGATTTGCAATCTTGAAATCGCCTCGAAATTTTGCTCGGCACTGCTAGGAAACCACACTGTCTTGCCCGGGTTTGAGTGCAGATCAAACGAGCCAATGTATTGTCTAGTGATTTTATGCGCCGTTTGCTTATAAATTTCGTTTGCGCCCTCTTTTAGGGTGATATTCCACGATTTGTGCCTGAAAAATTTCTCCTTTTTTCGCACTTCCTCGCTTGGCGAAAAATCATCTTCGTTGTATAAATAATGCTTTTCTGGCATATCTTCGCCCAAAAGATAATCAAACGACAAGCCATCATTATAGCGAAGCCAGACGCCATGCTTATCTCGCAAGTAGATATAAGGCACACTAATCGCATCAGGGAAAGCCCTCTCAATCGCATTTTCCCAAAATATAGGTTTTGGGGTTAAATCCGCAGGAAAGGGGTTTGGTTTGGTGTGTTTAAACTGGCTTTCGTAATTTGTGTTTATATAATCGCCATCTGCTGGCGAAAACAGAAAATAAAAAAATACAATCATAGCAAGGCTCAAAGCCAATATAAAAACAAAAACCCAAAGAAAAAATTTGAAAATTTTTTTAATCATTATTTTTATAGCGAATTTCCACCGATTTTTTGTGCGCTGTTAAGCCCTCGGCCTGCGCTAGTGCCATGCACGCTTCGCCCAGAGCGTCGATTGCGCCCTTATTTAGCGCGATTACCGAGCTTCGTTTGATGAAGTGATAAACCCCAAGCGGTGAGAAAAATCTAGCACTGCCACCTGTCGGAAGCGTGTGGTTTGGCCCCGCCAAATAATCCCCCATAGCCTCAGGCGTGTAGTGTCCCAAGAAAATCGCGCCTGCGTGCTTAATGCGCGCAAGGTAATCGTAGGCGTTGTCCATGGCGATTTCTAGGTGTTCGACGGCTAGGTCGTTCATCAAATCTATCGCCTCGTCAAAATCTCGCGCGATAATAATCGCGCCCTTGTCATCAATGCTCTTTCTAGCGATACTCTCGCGCTCTAATGTAGGCAAAATTTTATAAATTTCATCTTTTACAGCAAGGGCAAATTTCTCATCTGCACTTACCAAAATACTGCTTGCGATCTCGTCGTGTTCGGCTTGGCTTAGCAAATCCACAGCCGTGTGATACGCACTCGCACTAGCATCTGCTAGCACGCCCACTTCGCTAGGACCTGCTATCATATCGATATTCACATCGCCAAAAACGAGCTTTTTAGCCGTCGCTACGAAAATATTTCCAGGACCCGTGATGACATCGACCTTGTCTATCGTTTCCGTGCCATACGCCATGGCTGCGACTGCGCTCGCACCGCCTACTTTGTAGGCTTTTTTGATTCCTAGCACATGCATGGCAGCTAGAAGAAGCGAATTTACCACTCCGCCCACAGCAGGGGTGCAGACCGTGATATCAGCGACACCTGCGACGATTGCAGGCACTGCGTTCATCAAAAGCGAGCTAGGATAGGCAGCCTTGCCACCTGGGATATACAGCCCCGCGCGATCTACGGGCGTGATTTTTTGACCCAAGATTTCGCCGTGTGCGCCGAAGTCAATCCAGCTTTTTTCGAGTTGCTTTTCGTGATAGGCATAAATGCGATCATACGCCACTTTAAGCGCGGTTTTTAGCTCATCGCTTAGCTCGTTGAAAGCCTTTTTCATCTCGTCTTGCGAAATCGCCAAATTTCCCTTAACTTCCCATTTGTCAAATTTGGCTATTTGCTCGTTTAGCGCCTCATCGCCACGCGCCTTGATATCATCGATGATACCGCTTACGATCGGCATTACCTTTTGCATGTCCATATTGCCACGATTTACCAGAGCCTCGAATTCTTGCGCGAAATTGCTGTCTGTGCTTTTTAAAATTTTCATATTTAATCCTAAAATTTTGATTGTAAAAATTTGAAGTTTATAGCATAATTTGGTTTTGAATTTAATAAATTTGGGAATTTAATGTCATTGCGAGATTTTCGCTACCGCAAGTTTTTAAATACTGCCTCGATTTTGTCATTGCGAGGAGCTGTGAAACAGCGACGAAGCAATCTACGAGTTTAAAATTCTTTGCGGTAAATTTGCAAAAAACGCTAACCTTAATTTTTAAAGTCGTAGATTGCCACGGCGACTGCGTCGCCTCGCAATGACAAATTAGAGATTAAAGAATTTTACTGAATTGCCTCAAAAACTTAGTTTTCTCGCAACGACAGATTAGACAAATAAAATTTTCAGCCATAAAAAAAGGCGCCTTAAAAAAGGCGCCCAAGTATAGTATCAAAAAGCACTAATTATAATAATGCTTCATAAATATCATCTAGAACGAACATTTTCTCTTCTAGCTCACCACGATAGAATAGCTCGAAAGTTTGCTCATACATATCAGCAAAGAAGCCTTCTTGTGATAGAGATAGGATTTTGCTATCTACGATTTCCATTAGATCACGGTTGCCTTTTTGAGTACCTACGCAGTTGAAAGCGATAGCTCCTATGCGTTTGATAGCAAGCTCAAATCTATCATCAACAAATGGAATAGTAGCGATTGCAGTAATTTTTCTAGCATAGCCGTCAGCTTCGCCAGCTCTTAATTTATCCAAGCACTCTTTTGATGTAGAGCAAGGAACTTGCTGGATTTGTGGTTCTTTGTTAAGAGCGACTTCAGCTGATGTGCCTGGGACAACTAGAACTCTTCTACCTCTTAAATCGCTTAGTCTTTGGACGCCTAAATCTTTTTTAGTAACAACAGCATCCATTGTTGAAAGATAAGGCATAGAAAAGTCCATTGATTTCTCGCGCTCAGGTGTTCTTGAATAATTGTGGATTAGCAAATCAACTCTGTTTTGAGTTACAGCATCCATACGCTCAGCATCTTTAACAGCGACAAATTCTACCTTACCGCCGTCTCCTAAAATGGCTTTTGCTAGTTCTTTTGCCAACTCAATTTCAAAACCTTGAAATTTGCCACTTTTTGAAATAGAACTCATTGGAGCATCGTGCTCACCTACACCAATTCTTAGCGTATTGCTCGCTTTGATTTGTTCTAGTGTGTTAGCACCAGAAAAAGTCACTGCGCCTGCTAATGCCAAAAGACCTAAAAACTTTTTCATTTTAACTCCTTAAAAATAAAACCGAAAAATACCTAAAAAAAGTAAATAGAAAGATAACACGCGCCCATTTACCATAAATTTTAGATAAATTTGCAAATTTTACTTCAAAAATTTCAAGTAATTTTAATGTAAAAAAACTTAAATTTTAAGAAAAATAATCAAAATTTGCATATTTCAAAAAAAAAATTAAATTACACATTAAACCTAAAATGCATTACATCGCCATCATTTACGACATAATCCTTGCCTTCTAGGCGCATTTTTCCTGCCTCTTTTGCCCTACTTTCGCCTCCATGCGCCACGAAATCATCGTAGCTAATGACCTCTGCACGGATAAAGCCACGCTCGAAATCATTATGTATCACGCTAGCCGCCTTTGGCGCTTTCCAGCCTTTGGTTATCGTCCATGCGCGCACTTCCATAACCCCAGCGGTAAAATAGCTTATCAAATTTAGCTTCGCAAAAGATCTTCTGATGATATTATCTAGTCCGCTTTCTTCTGCGCCTAGGCTTTGAAGCATTTCGTGCGCCTCATCATCACCTAGACCGATTAACTCCTCTTCGATTTTAGCGCAAAGCTTGATAACTTCGGCATTTCGCGCATTTGCATACTCTTTTACAGCTTTTACATACTCATTATCCTGCGCTATGCCGTCCTCATCGACATTTGCGCCATAAATCACCTCTTTTGCAGAAAGCAGGCGCAACTCTTTGTTTAGGCTCGCAAACACTTCGCTGTCTTTGTCTGCGAAATTTGAAGCAGGTTTGCCTAAATTTAAATGCTCCAAAAGCTCATTTGCGAGTGCTAAGGCCTCTTTGGCGCCTTTGGCGTTTGCTTTGGCTTCTTTGTTTAGTCGCTCGATTTTTCTGCCTAACTGCTCGATATCGGCTAAAACAAGCTCAGTTTCGATGATTTCGATATCGCGGATAGGGTCGATACTGCCCTCGACATGCGTGATATTGCCGTCTTCGAAGCAACGCACTATATGCAAAATAATCTCAGCTTCACGGATATTTGAGAGAAATTTATTTCCCAAACCCTCGCCCTTGCTAGCACCCTTTACAAGTCCAGCGATATCAACAAATTCGATTGTCGAGTGCATGATACGCTCCGGATTTACGATTTTGGCTAGCTCATCAAGCCTAGTATCAGGCACTGGCACGATAGCCTTGTTTGGCTCAATCGTGCAAAATGGATAGTTTTGCGCTTGGGCATTTTGCGCCTTTGTTAGCGCATTAAAGGTGGTAGATTTGCCCACATTTGGCAAACCTACGATTCCAACAGAAAGCCCCATTAGCCCCTCTTTTCTAGCTCTTTTTGCAGAGCCATTAGGTAGTATAGATTTGCTCTAACTGCCGCACCTGTCGCGCCGAATTGGTTATATCCCCACGCTTTTTCGACATAGGCTGGGCCTGCGATATCAAGATGAAGCCATTTGTCTTTGAATTCAGGTTTGATAAATTTATCAAGGAAAAGCCCCGCTGTGGTCGTGCCACCGTATCTGCTAGACGCTGTATTTGAGACATCTGCGATATTTGATTTGATAAGTTCTCGCAAATAATCATTAAATTCTAAAATCGTAAAAAGCTCGCCACTAGCTTTGGTTAAATTTTTAAATTTTAGCTTTAACTCTTCGTTATTTCCTAAAATTCCGCTTGTGTATTCGCCAAGTCCCACTACGCAAGCCCCTGTAAGTGTCGCCAT
The DNA here is from genome assembly GCF_027737405.1 of Campylobacter sp. VBCF_04 NA7. Classification (NCBI taxonomy): domain Bacteria; kingdom Pseudomonadati; phylum Campylobacterota; class Epsilonproteobacteria; order Campylobacterales; family Campylobacteraceae; genus Campylobacter; species Campylobacter sp. VBCF_04 NA7. The sequence goes on along the minus strand of NZ_JAOVTT010000003.1, from coordinate 166,757 downwards.
ATCGATTAGCAAATCAGGGTTTAAATCTTGCGCGTAGCTTAGACAATCAGCCAGCACTAGTCTGCCCTCTGCGTCTGTGTTTCGCACCTCGATACTCACGCCAGAGCGAGAGATTAGCACATCATCTGGTTTGTAGGCGTTGCCACCTATCATGTTTTCGGTAGCGCCGATGATAGCGTGTATTTCAAAAGGCAAATCAAGCTCGGCAGCGCCTTTGATAATCGCCATAGCTGCAAGCGCGCCACTTTTGTCAGCTTTCATTGTCAGCATATAATCGCTCGGTTTTAGGCTAAGTCCGCCACTATCATAGGTCAAACCCTTGCCCACGAAAACGACCTTTTGAAGGCATTTTTCAGGTTTGTAGGTAAGGTGGATTAGGCGTGGGCGATGAGCTGAGGCGCGATTGACAGCCAAAAACGCGTTCATTTTCTCTTCTTCCAAAAATCTCTCATCATACACAGCTACGCTGACATCATCGTAGTTTGAAGCCAAAATTTCAGCCTCGTCTGCCATTTTATGCGGAGTGTAAATTTCAGGGATTTCATTGACTCCGTTTTTGGCGAAATTCGCTGCGTCCGCCATAATAGCGCCAAATTTCACGCCACGACTAGCTTTATCGGCTTCTAGCGTAGAGCCTGTGTATGTGTCGCTAGCGATAAAAATTTCATTTAGAGTGTAGGATTTTTTTTCGCTTTTGTATTTGTTAAACTCATACGCGCCTAGCACTGCGCCCTCAGCCATAGCCATTGCGCTTTTTTTCGTGCAACCACAATCATAAAATGCGATTTTAAAATTTGAAATTTTAAGATTTTTTAGCGTGTTGTATGCCTGTGCCACGCCCACTCTCACGCGGTCGTATTCTAGGGCTTTTATGCCTACATATAGCCTTTTTTGCTCGCTTAAAAGCAAATTTCCCTCGCCTTTGTAATCAAAAAAATCAAATTTATCACCGTCTTTGACAAAGCGGTGAGCCGTGTCGCCACCGACGATAAAAATCACCTCAAAATCCGCATTTATCGCGTCAAAATTTTGATTCAATAATGTTACTTTCATCTCTATCCTTTCTTAAATTTATAAAATGATTTTCTAATCTTGCAAAAATTTTATAAAACCCAAAGACAATTCCGGCAATCAGCGGTATCGCAAAATACCAGTATTGCTCGATCAAATTTATCGCCTGCCAAATTTGTTTGCCAAAATACCATGCAGGTATCATCGTCATACTCGCCCATGCAATCGCACTCAAAAAATTGATAAAGGCGAATTTTTTCGCACTATAACGGGTAATGCCGATACTCATCGGAATTATCATACGAAGCCCATACATATATCGCTGGATAAATATCAAAATCCAGCCCCAACGCTGTAAAAGCAGGTGCGCGATAGCAAATTTACGGCGTTGGGTGGCGAGCTTTTTGCTAATGTAGTTTTTATTATACCTGCCGATATAAAAATAAAATTGATCGCCCGCAAACGCCCCACACGCCGCGACAAAAATACCAAGTGGTAAATTTATATGCCCCTCATGCGCCAAAATCCCGCCCAAAACTAGCGCGATTTCGCCCTCTAATGCGCACCACGCAAAAAGCACGATATAAGCGTATTGATGATACTGGGTTAGAATTTCTTTGAGCGTTTCTTCCAAACTAAGCCTCTAAAACGCAATAAACTTTCGTTCTTGCTTCAAATTCGCCCAGATCGTTTAATGCGCGCAAATTTAGCAAAAAGCACGCTTCCACGCAATCGGCGTTTGTTTGCGCGATCAAATCAAGCGCGGCTTTGGCTGTGCCACCAGTAGCGATTAAATCGTCGATTAAAAGCACTCTGGCTTTGCGGTTTTGTGCGTTTGCGACTGCGTCAAAGGCATCGACATGCATTTCAACCTGATCGAAGCCGTATTCGAGAGAGTATTTTTGCGAAATGGTGATATATGGAAGTTTTTTTGGTTTGCGAATCGGCACGAAAGCCAAATTTAGCCTAGCCGCAAGTGCCGCACCAAAGATAAATCCCCTGCTTTCAATCCCTACGATATAATCAAGCTCGTAATCCTTGTAGCGATCTACGAGATGATCTAGCAAAAAGCTAAATGCCTTTTTATCGCCCAAAAGCGTCGTTACATCGTAAAACAAAATCCCAGGTTTAGGGAAATCCTCGATAGTCCTTAATGATTTAAAAAGATAAGCTTTATCATCATTGCTTAAAGTTTTCATCCTCTATCCTTTAATAATTTTGCATTTTGCAATCTTAAATTTAACTTTTCTGCTTCGTCGCTTTGCAAGGCCTGTATGCTAAGCTCCAACGCAGATTTTAGCTTTTCTTGATTTTCTTTTAATTTTGAAATTTCATCTTCGCATTTTGCCAATTTATCGTAAATTTTCATATTTTTACGGATCGAAAGCACCAACAATACAGCCAAAACAAAGCTTAAAATTTCAAAAACCACTATCATATTCTCGCCCTATTTTGCGCTCATATCGCAGGCAATCACGCCTAGCTTATTCACGCGTCTTTCGTGTCTGCCGCCGCTAAATTTTGTGCTAAAAAATGTCTTTATCATATCCTCAATCTCTGCGATTCCTAGCACTCTTGCGCCAAATGCAAGCACATTTGCGTTATTATGCTCCCTGCAAAGCCTAGCAGTTAAGCTATCGTGGCAAAGCGCGCAACGAATATGTGCGTGGCGGTTTGCCGCAATCGAAATCCCAATACCTGTGCCACAAATTAAAATTCCATAAATTCCAAATTTTGTGCTATCTTCGCTGTTTTGCTCGCCGTTTGCGCTGGCTAAATTTTTGCTTTCAACCAAAATTTTATCAGCCAAAATTTTCGCGAAATCAGGATAATCCACGCTGATATTTTCGTCATTTGTGCCTAAATCTTCGAACTCATAGCCCAAATTTGCGATTATTTTTTTGACCTCTTCCTTCACAGCTGGCGAAGCGTGATCACCCGCAATAAAAACCTTTTTTATCTGCATATTTTCCCTTTATTTTTGCTCATAAATCAAGCTCTCATCGCTTTGAAGAGTGTCGATGAAGCGCCCTATTCTCTCCCAGCGGATTTTTTTATCTGGGTCGATACTAAAATAAGTAAACCACGGCTTGCCTACGATTAGGCGATACGGCACGGTGCCCCAATACCTGCTATCGCCTGAGTTGTTGCGGTTATCGCCAATCATAAAAAACTCATCTTGCGGAACTTTGATATAAAATGCGTTAAATTTCACACCGCCGTATTCATATACCTTCTCGCTCTCAGCCACCATTATAGGGCGCATTGCTAAGCTTTTGCGCTCTAAATTTCCAAGCATGCTTGCCCGCATGGCGTTTCTAAAATGCGGATTGTAATTTATGCCTTTGAATTTATACGGCTCTTTGACATATTTTTGTCCGTTTAAGATGACAATATCGCTTTTATCGTAGTTTTGCTCTATAAATTCATCGCCTTCGTTTGGTCTGAGGTAGAAATTATCTAAATCAAAAATGACTTCATCTCCACCAACGGCGAAATTTCGCTTGACATAGTGAATTTTCTCATCTTTTGGATAGCGAAATACCACGATATCACCACGCTGTGGGCGTTTGCCTTGGATTAAATGTCCGTCCCCGTCGCTATCAGGGGCTACTGGAACCTCGATAAATGGGATATGAGGGGTTGGTATTCCGTAGCTAAATTTTTTCACAAACAAAAAATCGCCCTCTAAAAGCGTAACTCTCATCGATCCGCTTGGAATCACAAAAGCTTGCGCCACAAAAAGTATGATAAAAAGCACAATGCAAATCGTGCCAACCCAGCTAGATGAAAAGCGATAAAGCGAACCTAAAAATTTCATTTATTTGCTTCTTTTTAGGCGGTTGCGCGCCGATGTGATTGTGTTTTGAAGTAGCATTGCGATTGTCATAGGACCCACGCCACCAGGAACTGGCGTGATAAACGAGCATTTAGGCGCGACTGCGTCGAAATCCACATCGCCGGTTAGTTTGCCGTTTTCTAGGCGGTTTATGCCTACATCAATGACCACCGCGCCATCTTTTACCATATCAGGGGTTACGAAATTTGGCTTTCCAATCGCTGCGACTAAGATATCAGCCTGCGAGCAAATTTCGGCTAAATTTTTGGTGCGAGAGTGTGTGATAGTAACGGTAGAATTCGCGTTTAAAAGCAAATTTGCCATAGGTTTGCCGACTATATTGCTTCTACCAATTACCACAGCGTTTGCGCCGTTTGTTTCTATGCCGTATTCAGCCAAAAGTCGCATAATGCCAAGTGGCGTGCATGGCACAAAAGCCTCTAATCCGCTAACTAGTCTGCCGACATTTACAGCGTGAAATCCATCGACATCTTTGCTAGGATCGATTTTTTCTAAAATTTTATTTGTATCAATGTGTTTTGGAAGTGGAAGTTGGACAAGTATGCCATCGACATTTTCATCAGCATTAAGCTCATCAATTAGCTCTAATAGCGCAGTTTCGGTAGTTTGCGCGCTTAGATGATATGGGTAAGAATTTATCCCGCACGCTACGCACGCCTTTTCTTTGCTAGCCACATAAGTAGCACTAGCCTTGTCCTCGCCCACTAAAATCACCGCAAGCCCCGGAGTTACACCCTTAGCACTAAGCTCTTTGGCTGCGATTTTTACCTCTTCTTTGACCTTTGCGCTTATCGCTTTTCCGTCGATTAAAGTCATAAAAAACCTTTAAATAAAAATTGAAGCTTCAATTTTACCTTAAATTTAATAAAAATCAGATTTATTTTTGGGCTAAATTTGGGAATTTTAAGTGGAAATGGTAGTTAAAAAACTACCATTGAAATTTATCTTTTTATATTTTTGTTTGCTTCTTGGGCTTTGATTACAGCGTCCATGCAGCCTGTGGTGCAACCAGCGCTATTTTGGTTGAAATTTGGCTCGATTTTTTTCTGCTCGATTGGCGTGCTCTCGCTCACGCCCGGCTCTTTTGTGCCAGCACAACCGATAAAAAATCCAGCCACTAGGGCGCATAAAATTAACTTTTTCATAAATTCTCCTTTATTAAATTTAAATTATTCATTACGCAAAGTTTGCAAAACATCGACTTCTGTGGCCTTTTTGGCTGGATACCACGATGAGAGCGCTACTATTATCACAGCTCCTACCACGGTAGAAATCAAATCGCTAAATGAGAGCTCCATAGGCAGTTTGCTGCTTCCATAAACATCGGCTGGCAGGTCGATGATATCGAAATTTCCAAGCAACCAAACCCCAAAAAGCCCTAAAATAAGGCCAAAAATTATTCCGCTTCCGCCAATCGTCGCCCCAAGCGAGAAAAATGTCTTTTTCACCTCTTTTTTGCTCGCTCCAAGGCTAAGCAAAAGCGCGATTTCTTGGCGACGATTCATCACGGTCATCAAAAGCGAACTAACGATATTTAAGCTAGCCACTAAGATTATTAGCAAAAGCACCAAAAAAAGCGCCCGTTTTTCAAGCGCAAGGGCTGAGAAAAAGTTGCCGTTTTGTTGCCACCAGCCAACAGCGCGCGCGCTCGGCGGGAGGTTTTCTTTAATGATTTCTAAATCCTTAAATGGATCGTCTGAGAAAACATGCACCCCGTCATATCGCCCCTCGTCATAGCCCAAAATTTTCGCCAAATCGCCCACGCTCGCGTAAGAATACGCCTTGTCATAAGCAATCAAACCAGAATCAAAGCTAGCGCGCACTTCAAATCGCTTCATTTTAGGAATCAGCGCAAATCCGCCTGGGTCGTTTTTGGTAAAAATCATTGTGATTTTATCGCCCATATCTAGCATAAATTCGTCCTTTATGCCCTTACCGACCATAATGCCAAATTCGCTCAAATTCGCGTCTTTCGCCCCCTGTGCGACGACTGAGTTTATTTGAATTTCATCAGCCAAATTTACGCCAAAGATTATCCCACCCTCTAATCTATCGCCGTTTTTAGCGATGACTTGCGAGCTGATATATGGGCTAAATTTTAAATTTGGGAAATCACCCTTTAAAATTTCGACATCATCGTTTGTGATACCGCCACGAAACTGGCTGTGTATCGTGATAGGATAGTTCATCGTAAAGAGTTTGCGCTGGAATTCTTTATCGAAACCGTTCATTATCGCCATTGCGATGATTAGCACCATTAGTCCAATACTCACGCCCAAAAACGCCAAAATCGCAGAAAGCGTGATAAATGGCTGGGATTTGTCGAAACGCAAATATTTAAAAAGTAGATATTTTATCAAAGTCTGCCCTGTGAATTTTGAAATTAGGCGTTTGCAAGTTACCTTGCAAAACCGCCTTTTTTAGGGCCACCTTTACCGTGGCAGTCTTTGTATTTTTTACCGCTTCCGCATGGACATGGGTCGTTTCGTTTAGGTTTTTTCGCGCCTAGCGAAAATTCGCTATTTTCTGTGCTTTGATTTTCACTCAAATTTGAATTTTCGCTTGAATTTGAAATTTCGTCCTCATTTGTGTTAGCTTTGTTTATTTCGTCCTGCGCTTCGCTACGCATTTGCTCTTGCATAGCCTCTCTTTCGGCGTCGATTTCCTCTTGGGTTTTGAAGCGAATTAGTTGCAAGGTGCGGATACTATCGCTTTTTAGGCGCAAAACAAGCTCCATAAAGAGATTGTAGCTTTCTTTTTTATACTCGGTTAGCGGGTCTTTGTGATTGTATCCTCTTAGTCCAATGCCCGTTTTTAGGGTATCCATTTGGTATAAATGCTCACGCCAGTCGCGATCAACGATTTGCAAATAAAGCATTTTTTCAATCTCTTTGCGCTGAGCCTGATCGATTTGGCTCATTTTTTCCTCGTAAGAGCTTTGAAGTTGCTCTACAATCACGCTTTTTAGCTCGCCATAATCATTAGCATTTTTCAAATTCGCCTCATCTAGCGTTTCGCCAGTATCATTTAAAATGCGGTTTATTATCGCCTCATAATCGAATTTTTCCTTCTCATCTCCGTCGAAAATCTCCAAATCATCTAGCACGCTTGCGATATACTCTTCGCGGTTTTGCAAAATTTTGTCTTTTAGGTCAAATTCTTTATCCAAAAGCTCGTTTCGGTATTTATAAATCGTCTTTCTCTGCTCGTTTGCGACATCATCGTATTCTAGGATATGTTTTCTAGCCTCGAAATGCAGGCTCTCGACCTTTTTTTGCGCATTTTCTACGGCACGAGAGACCATTTTAGACTCGATATGTTCGCCATCTTTTAATCCCAAACGCTCCATAATATTTTTAATCTTATCGCTACCAAAAATTCGAAGCAAATTATCCTCTAAACTTAGATAAAATCTACTCTCGCCCGGATCGCCCTGACGGCCTGAGCGACCACGGAGCTGGTTGTCGATACGGCGACTTTCGTGGCGTTCTGTGCCTAGGATATAAAGCCCGCCAAGCTCTCTGACTTCATCATTTATGCGAATATCTACACCACGACCCGCCATATTTGTGGCGATTGTTACAGCGCCCTTTGCACCAGCTTCGGCGATGATTTGCGCCTCTTTTTCGTGGTTTTTGGCATTTAGCACAGAGTGAGCGATTTTTTCTTTAACCAAAAGCTCGTGCAAAAGCTCTGATTTTTCGATCGACGCGGTGCCCACTAAGACTGGCTGACCTTTTTTGTTTAGCCTTTTTACCTCCTCGATTACGGCGTTAAATTTCTCGCGCTCTGTTTTGTAAATCAAATCATTTTGATCTAGTCTTTGCACTGGGATATTTGTAGGGATTGAAACGACCTCTAATTTATAAATTTGAGAAAACTCAGTCGCCTCAGTTTGGGCTGTGCCGGTCATGCCCGCTAGTTTTTCATACATTCTAAAATAGTTTTGAAATGTAATATCGGCTAGGGTTTGGCTCTCTTCTTGGATTTGCACGCCCTCTTTGGCTTCTAGTGCTTGGTGCAAGCCCTCGCTAAAACGGCGCCCCTCGCTTAGTCTGCCTGTAAATTCATCTACGATGATAATCTGTCCGTCACGCACGACATAATTGACATCTTTTTTAAATATATAATTTGCTTTTAATGCTTGGTCTAAATAGTGGCTTAAAACGGCGTTTTCAAGCTTGTATAGGTTATCTACGCCAAAGAGTTTTTCAGCCTTTGCGATACCTGCTTCGGTGATTAGCACGCTTTTATTTTTTTCATCTAGGATAAAATCGCCGGTTGGCTTCTCTTTTGGATCATCTGGCGCCTGGCCTTGCACCATTTGTTTGGCTACTTCATTTGCTTTGACATAGCCATCAAGTGTGCGGTTTGTAGGGCCTGAGATGATTAGTGGCGTTCTAGCCTCGTCGATTAAAATACTATCGACTTCATCGACGATTACGAAATGATGACCTCTTTGCACTTTGTCTTCGCTGCTAAATTTCATATTATCACGCAAATAATCAAAGCCAAATTCGTTGTTTGTGCCATAAGTTATGTCGCAAGCGTAAGCCTCTTTGCGCTTAGTATCGTTATACTCGCCACCGACCACTACGCCAACGCTAAGTCCTAAGAAATTATACAAAACGCCCATTTGCTCGGCGTCGCGTTTGGCTAGGTAGTCATTGACCGTCACGACATGCACACCCTTACCACTCATAGCGTTTAAAACCACAGGCAAAGTTGCAACCAGCGTCTTTCCCTCGCCTGTTTTCATCTCAGCTATCGCGCCGTCGTTTAAAACCATACCGCCGATTAGCTGGACATCGAAATGGCGCATATTTAGCACCCTTTTTGAGGCCTCTCTGACGATAGCAAAAACATCATATAAAATTTTATCAGTTGTCGTTTCGCCCTTTTGGATTTGCTCTTTAAGTGCGTTAAATTCAGCCTTTAACGCCTCATCATCGAGTGCTTCGTATTTTTTTTCTAGCGCGTTTATCTCTTTTGCGCGTTTTGCGTATTGTTTGACCACACGATTGTTTTTCGTGCCAAAAATCCCTCTAACTACTCTTTTAAACATTTCAAACCTTCATTTTAAAATTTTAACCGAACATATTACCATATTTTTAGTTTTTATTTAATTAAACTTAATAAAAACAGCTATAATAACGCAAAATTTTAAATTTAAAGAGGTTTGAGATATGAAAAAATCTGTTTTTGCATTGGCGTTTTGCGCTATCTTTTCGCTCGCAAATCCGCTCGAATTCGACACTCTAAGCGCAAATTTCACCCAAAGCGTCCAAAGCGAAGACGCTAAAATCAACTACACAGGCGATTTTAGCGCGACCAAAGAGCATGCCGTGTGGCACTACACAAGCCCAACGAAAAAAAATATATTTTTTAGCTTCACAAAGGTTACGGTCATAGAGCCTGATTTGGAGCAAGCTATCATCACAAATATCAAAGAAACGCCGAATTTAGTGGCGATTTTATCGGGTGCGAAACAAAACAAATCAGGCGCTTATGAGGCCGAGCTTGACGGCGTGAAATACTTCATCACTACCCAAAACGACGCCCCTAGCCAGATCTCATACACCGACAAACTCGATAACAAAGTCGTGATAAATCTGCAAAGCGTGCGCAAAAACGAGAAAATCGACGAGAAAATTTTCGCGCCAAATATCCCTAATCACTACGACATAATCACGCAATAAAGGGCAGAAATGAGAATTTTATTCGTTTGTCACGGAAATATTTGTCGCTCGCCAATGGCGCAGGCCGTCATGGAAAATTTAGTAAAAATTCGCGGTTTGCAAGATAAAATTCATTGCGATTCCAAAGCCACTCACACCGATGAAATTGGCTCTGCGCCCTACTACGAAACCAAGCGAGTATTACGCGAAAAAGCCGTGCCTCTCATGGCTCATGTTGCCACGCAAATCACAAAAGCTGATCTTGAAAATTTTGATTTGATTTTGTGTATGGACGAAGAAAATATGCGCGCCCTTGCCCGAATTTTTGGGCTAAATTCGCCAAAAGTAAAATTCTTGCTCGAATTTGCGGTAGGCCAAAACGCGCCAAAATCGCAAAAAATCATCGCAGATCCATACTACACGCGCGATTTTGAGAGCTGTTATGAGGATATCGCCAAATCGTGCGAAGCGCTAATGCAAAAAATAGAAAATTTAGAAAGCTTTTGATAAAATTGGCGCTTTAAATTTCAGCAAGGATAGAAATGTTTAGGTTTTTGATACTTCCGTATTTGGTGCTAGAAATGATAATCACATACCATTTTTTGCATGCAAACGGATTTGTGATTTTTGTCATCGAAGTCCTTGCCAGCACGATTTTGGGGCTATTTTTGATGACAAAACGCCCAATGGTAAATTTGGCAAATTTCGCCCGTATCACGCCAAAATATATTTTGAGTGAATTTGGTTTTGTCGCGGCTGGTTTTGCGCTATGTGTGCCACTCATACTTAGCGATATTTTGGGCGTTTGCTTGCTTGTAGCGGCGGTGATTTTATACCTGAAAAACCCCGCTTCCAAAAACGACACATTTTATCGAAACAGCAGCGATTATAGCGCGCAAAACAGCACCCATTACAGACCCAAAAACCACGCAAACGACGATATAATCGACGCTGAAATCATCGAAGAGAAAAAAGGAGAATAAATGCAAAATCTAATCATAGCCACCCGCGGAAGCGTGCTAGCTTTGTGGCAAAGCGAACACATAAAATCGCTAATCGAGCAAAAACACGGAGTTAAGGTCGAGCTAAAAAGTATGAAAACCAAGGGCGATAAAATTTTAGACACACCGCTTGCAAAAATCGGCGGCAAGGGGCTATTTACCAAAGAACTCGAAGAGTGTATGCTCCGAGGCGAAGCCCACCTAGCTGTGCATAGCCTAAAAGATGTGCCGGTTGTGTTTCCCGAGGGTCTAGTTTTGGCTGCAATCGGCGCTAGGGAGGACGAAAGAGACGCGATGATTAGCGAAAAATACGCTAAATTTAGCGACCTGCCAAAGGGTGCAAAAATCGGCACCACAAGCCTTCGCCGCAAAATGCAACTTCTAAAAATGCGCCCTGATTTAGAGATTATTTCGCTTCGCGGAAATGTCCAAACACGCCTCAAAAAGCTAAAAGACGGCGAATTTGACGCGATAATTTTGGCAATGGCTGGGATAAATAGGCTAAATTTAAGAGCCGAAGTGGCGCATGTTTATACCTTCGAGCTCGATGAAATGGTGCCTGCAATGGGTCAAGGCGCACTTGGGATTGAGTGTGCCGACAAAAAAGAGTTGCTCGAAATTTTAAATTTCATAAACGACGAAAACAGCGTGCTTGCGACAAATTTAGAAAGGGCGTTTGTGGCGAGATTGGAGGGCGGTTGCCAAGTGCCAATCGGCGTAAATGCGCAAATCTCAGATGATAGCGTGATCGTGCGCGCGGTCGTGGGACTGCCCGATGGAAGCGAGTTTATCGAGGATAAACTCTGCCTTGCACGCGCAGGAATCGATGCGAAAATGGCGCAAAAAATCGGCGCAGATTTTGCCGATAAATTTATCGCCAAAGGGGCAAAAGAGCTTCTAGCCCGCGCCGAAGCTATGGCGTAAATTTGCCTTTTATGCCTTGCGGTGGCGCAAATTTACCATTGCAAGGCATAAATCTACAAAATTTTAAAATTTCAAATTCCACGAAACGCTAAGCTTGAATTTTATTTTTAGATAATTTAAAAACAACTCACGAGAGCGAGAACTTAACGCATAGTATGATTAAAAGTCTCTATCATACTCGCCACCAAAAAGGACTAAAAACAACGCAAAAACCAAAGAGCCGTATTTTTTTATCAAAAGGAATAAGATGATAGAAATTCCGAAAAAATTTATCTAAAAATCAAAGGTAAAAACGCTAAATTTGCGCCAAAATTTAGCGCAAATTTTGATAATAATGTGTAAATTTTGGTTAATCGGCGCAGTGTTTTGGTGAAATTTCATAAAATTTTAAAATTCTGCGAATTTAGCCAAATTTGCGCTTTAAATTTTTAGTGAATTTTTTATTCGCGCACAGATAGACGCCGTATCCTAGGAAAATGCAAATCGCCATTACCACAGCTAGCGAAAATGGGTGATTTGCGCCGACAGCTCCCACGATCGCAGCGATTAGCCCAGCTACCGCCATTTGCACCGCGCCTAGCACGGCTGAGGCAGAGCCTGATTTGCCCTTAAAGCGCGCCATGGCAAGCACCACAGCATTTGGGATTATGAGCCCCTTCATACCCAGCGTAAAAAAAAGGCAAACCTCAAACGCCCAAAATCCAAGCCCCAAAAGCCCGCACCCAAGCAAGCACAAAGCCCCCACAATCATCGCTAAAAAGGCAAATTGCAAAATCACAAAAGGCGAGATTTTTTGCACGATTTTGGCATTTATCGCCGAAAAAATCGTCATTGACAGCGCATTTACGCCAAAAATCAGCCCAAATTCCTTGCTACTTAGCCCAAAATGCTCCTTAAAAACAAACGCAGAGCCCGTGATATAGGCAAACATCGCAGCCATTGTAAGCGCAGACGAAAGCGTAAAAATGAAAAATTTGCGGTTTTGCAAAATTCTAGCGTAGTTTATAAAAACGGGCTTGAAGCCCAGTTTTAGGCTCTTGTCGATAATCGCGCTCTCCCTAAGCCCTAAAAATATCATACAAAACAAAATTATTCCAAGCACAAAAAGCGTGCCAAATATCACTCTCCACCCGCCAAAATCGAGTATAAACGCCCCAAATGTGGGCGCTAGCATAGGCGCTATGGAGCCTACTATCATCATCAGCGCCAAAACCGACGCGCCCTGGGCGGTGTCAAATTTATCATTTATCACAGCGCGTGCAATCACCACGCCAGCGCACCCGCCAAGGGCTTGGACAAACCTAAAAAATATAAAAGCGTAGATATTTTGAGTATTGGCGCATAAAATACTCGCCACGATAAATAGCGCAATGCCCGCTAGCAGGGGTTTTCTACGACCATAAATGTCGCTTAGTGGGCCATATATTAGCTGACCTAGCGCAAATGCCACAAAAAACGCGCTGATTGAGAGCTGAGTGTAAAATTCGCTCGTCTCAAAGCTGGTTTGGACATTTTTGAGCGCTGGCAGATACATATCCGTCGAAAGTGGCGCCACAGCCGACATATAGGCCAAAACTATGATTAAATATGGTTTTGCGATTTTGGGCGAATTTAAAAATTCGCCGATTTTTTCAAACATTAAATTCCTTAAATTTCAAAATTTAGCTAAATTTTACCCCTAAATATCCACAGGGTTTTCATCATTTTCGCTCGCATTTTCATCGCCAAAAAGCTCTTCGCCTTGACTTTGATTTTGCGTATATGCGCCCTGTTTTAGGACATTTGCCATATTTGTATCAGGGATTGCGAAGCTTTCGATATCTACGCTTTGGCTTGGCACATCTACGCTTTGCATAATCTCATCTGCCCCAGTTTCGATAAATTCCCCGCTCTCGCTTTCTTGCGCAAAATTTGGCGCAGTATCTCCCGCACCCTGAGGCGCAAAATTTGGCGCAAATTCTGGCGCAGTATTTGGCGCACCTGCCCCATTTTCTAGCGAAATTTCGCCCACCATTGGCATTGCTTCGGCAAAATCCGGCGTCATATCAGGCGTCATTTCAAACTCGCTACTCTCCATTGGCGCACCACCGAAGCTCACCAAATCCACAAAACGCGTATAAGGCCCCTGAAATGCGACCTCTATCGTGCGCCCTGCTTCGCCTGAGCGGTTTTTGCCGATGATGATTTCTGCCTTTTCTTCTAACTCATTTCGCTTAAATTCCTCGATTTCGCTCGGATCCTTGCCCGCCATTTCCAGCGCAGCTCTTTTCTCGCGATACGCCCTTTCTTTATAGACCTCATCGCGATAAACAAAAAGTATAATATCCGCGTCCTGCTCGATCGCCCCACTCTCGCGCAAATCCGCCATTTGCGGGCGTTTATCCGATCTAAGCTCCACGCCACGATTGAGCTGTGAAAGCGCGATAATCGGTATATTTAGCTCGCGCGCAAGTAGCTTTAATCCGCGCGAAATTTCAGCGATTTGCAAATGCCTCTCGCTAAAATTACTCGTGCTTGTCATCAAACCGATATAATCCACCACGCAAAGCTCGATATTTTCGTGCGCAGCTTTGAGTTTGCGCATTTGGGTGCGCACCTGCTGGATATTGACATGACCGCTATCATAGACGAAAAGCGGCAAATCCATCATACGCTCACACTCGGCATTAAACCTGCTCCAATCATCATCGCTTAGCGTCGCACTTAAAATCGAATTTAGTGGCACAGAGCTTCCGATACTTAGCATTCTATACATAATCTGCACGGCTGGCATTTCGAGTGAAAAAAACACCACACCCTTACCCTTTTCGAGCGTTTTTAGCATGGAGTTTAGCACGAAGGCTGTCTTTCCCATACCTGGGCGCGCAGCGATAATGATAAGCTCGCCCGGTTTGTAGCCTTTGGTGAATTTATTAAGGTATGTAAAGCCCGTGTCAAGCCCCACTAGCTCGGAGCCTGCTTGCTCTTTTTGTTTGCGTAGCTCGCTGACGACTTCGGTGATGATTTCGGGGCTGGTTTTGACCCCGCCGTGCTTTTCCTCGTCGATTAGTTTGTAGATTTCTGCGCTGATTTTATCGGCGGCTTCTTTGGCTTTTTGGGTTTCATTTACGATAGTAGGCGTCCTGTGCGCGATAGAATTTAGCCCGCGCTTGATAGATTTTTCTTTTAGCTCGTTTGCGTATTTTCGTGCGTCGATTAGTCCGCTTGTGGCTAAAATTTCGGCGAAAATTTGCTCGTTATACCTGCCTTCTAGCCATTTTTTGATAAAACTAGGCGCGATAGGCTCATCATGCGCCACGCATTTCGTGATAGCCTCATAAACATCGGCATGTGGCTTGAAATAAAAGTCCCCCACGCCAATCATATCGCCGATTTCGCTGTATGCCTCGTCGTCTTGTATGAGCGCGCTTAAAATCGCTCTTTCCATATCCAAATCATATAAATTTGCAGCTACTTCCATAAATTTGCCTTGATTAAATTTGATTAAATTTCATTAAATTTGCCAAAATTTAGCGCTCTTCGTAGCGCTTCACTTCGTCCTCTACTTCGCTTAAAAATCTCTCCACAAGCTCGCTCTCTTTTAGCTTTGCTACTATTTCGCCGTGGCGAATAACTAGACCATTTCCCTTGCCAAAGGCGATTGCGACATCTGCGCCTTTGGCTTCGCCAAGTGCATTTACCACGCAGCCCATAACAGAGATATTTAAAGGTGCCTTTATGTGTTTTGTTCGCTCTTCTACGATTTTAATCGCACTTACTAAATCGCTCTGCAAACGCCCACAAGTAGGACACGAGATGATATTTATGCCACTTTTTTGCACTCCGGCGTCTTGGAGTATCGCTTTGGCGACTTTGATTTCTTCTTCGAGTTCGCCCGTTATGCTTACTCTCATCGTATCGCCGATACCCTCTAATAAAAGCGTTCCAAGTGCGATTGCACTTTTTATCGTCGCGTGGAAAGTCGTCCCGGCTTCGGTAACGCCTAAGTGAAACGGATACTCGCAAAGCGGACGAAGTGTGCGGTAGGCTTCAACCGTGCGGGGCACATCGGAGCTTTTTAGCGAAATCGCAATGTCGGTAAAATCGAAGTCTTCGAGCAATTTGAAATTATAAAGCGCACTTTGGATCATGCCTTGTGGGGTTCTACCAAATTTGGCTTCAAACTGCTCTTCGAGTGAGCCGGAATTTACCCCTATGCGAATCGGCAAATTTCGCTCTTTGCACGCTTTTACCACTTCTTTTATGCGCTCACTTCCGCCGATATTACCCGGATTTATGCGAATCGCATCGACAAAAGGTGCGACTTCAAGCGCCAAGCGATAGTTAAAATGAATATCCGCAACTATCGGCAAGGGCGAGTTTTTCTTTATCTCCGCCAAAGCCTTTGCGTCGTCATGATCTAGCACAGCACATCGCACCAAATCAGCTCCCGCAAAATACAGGCGATTTATTTGCGCGAGTGTGCCCTTTATATCTTTTGTCTTCGAAAATGTCATCGACTGCACCGAAATCGGCGCGTCCCCACCGATAGCAAGGGAGCCTACTTTTATCTGTTTTGTTTTGTATCTCATCACTAAATTTACCTTAAAAATTTTAAAAAATTTGCGTTTTTGGATTTTACCAAAATGCGGTTTAAATTTTGATTTCTATAAAGAGTTTTGTCAAACAAAGCGAATTTAACATTATAGGGCGACCATCATTTGTCACCCTACGACGCTTTTTAATATCCACCTAAATTTGAATAATCTTGTATGGTTTTATATTGTTGACAACTATAACCATCACCTTTACTACAATCTCTTTGTAGTAAGGCAAGAGCTTTTTTGCGATATTGCATAGCCTGTGGCTTGTTAAGAGCTCTTCCCTTTACATAATTAGAAGGTCCAACATCTTTAATTTTATTATCTGTAAAAACGCTAAAAGGAGTGCTATTTTCCCAACACTCCATTTTATACCCATATTCATAACGACAAGTTTTGCCTCTATCTTTTTTTTCACGAACTCTGCGATATGTTTTTTCTTTATAATAAAAACCTTCCGCTTTTAAACAAGATTGCGCATAACCATAATTGCAACCTTTTTTTATATAATTTTCAGAAATTGAAATATCGGAATCAAAATAAGCGATTCCTATAAGAAAACAAGCCTTGCCATTTTTTGAATTGCAAGCTGATTGACAAATACCTTTAATATCAGAAGGACTTTTTGCCGTAAATGGAGTATAAGAATTAACTATGCCTACAAGCTGTTTGCCAGCGGCTTTACCACCCAATAAATTTCCAATTAAATTAGCCATTTCGCTAGTTTATTTGGCAGCAACAGCACCTGCAACGCTGGTTTCATTTAAAGCCAAACATTGATTATCAGCCTCCATTACTCTTTGTTCTTCCGCTCTTTTTTGTAGAGCTAATCTTTCTTGTTCAGCTTTTTTAATATTTTCTTGTTCCATTTTTTTAAGCTTAGCAATTAATTTCTGTTCTAGTTGCTGATTGTATTTTAAAAAGTAATCTTTTCTTTGTAAAAAAGTTTTTTGTTTTTTGCATAAATTTTTATCTAAATTCTCATTTTCACAACCTTTTAACCAATAATTTGTGATAATTTCCTCCATTTTTTTACTTTTTTCTCCATCATTATAGCCAGCCAATAGCTTAGTCCTATCCATAAATAAAGCAGCCATTAAGCACTCAGTTCCAAACAAGTCACACTCGGTTTGCAATGTTAGTGCTTTGTATGGAATATCTTCTTCGTAAAACGCTTTGTTAAAAGTATTCCTTCTGACATCTATCATCGCATTCAGTCTTGCTAAACAATCTTTTTGACTTTCACTATCTGTTAAAGCTCTACATTTATCTATCTGAGCCAAATAAACATCTATATTTTCACGAACACCATTAAAACACTCTCTTTGAATTTCAGGCGTAGGACTTGTTTTACACTGCTGAATTATCTCTGCTTTTCTTACTGCTGAATTTTCATGACTTTTAGCATTAGTAGCGCTTGATTGAAAAAAATTTACACTAGCACAAGAACTTAAAAATAGACTAAAAAAAGCAATAAAGAAAATTTTTAAGCCAAAGAAAAATTTTATTTTCATAAACTTCACCTTTTGATTTTAAAATAAAATAAGTATTATATTCTTTTTTTTACAAAATTTTGTCTTAAATGACAAAATTAAGGATACATTTTATCAATTGAAGTATTTTTTGACACTGTTTTTAATATCGTTATTTATAAAAAAATACCAAGATATAAATTTTTTGGGTCAAGTAAAAGCAAAAGCATAATAAAAAGAGCTTTTGGTTACTATGACAACAATAAAACAGCAAATATATGAAAAATTCAAAAATGTTGGAAGCTAAATTTAGAGAAATTTTGAAGTATTTTTGCTAAGATTTAGAGATAAATAAAATCTCTAAATTAGGATTAAACACTGCAAAAATGAATTTGCAAATAGTAAAAACCAAATCAATGAAATTGAGAGTTTCACAGCTTATACAAAGCATATATTAACTAAGATTCAAGGGTATAAAAAAGGATTTTTTCTATCTTTATCTTAAAGAAAGTGAATTTAGATACAATACAAAAATTAGTAAAGAAAATTTGTATAAAGTTTTGTTAAAAATAGTAAGAAAAAATCAAATTTGCCTTACTTGACCCTATAAAATTGCATAAATTTGTCCTTAAATAAAAAAACAAAATGAAATTTTATTTCACCCAAATTTGCCAAATTTAAAACAAATACCAACTTTAATATGATAAAATGCAAGTGTTTTTTTAATTTTTTTATAAGGATTGCTTATGAACGCATTTTTTGTTTTAGGCGACGATGTGCGCGATGTCACAGCCAAATTTGACGGCGCTGTGGCACTAAATATCGTCCCAGATGTGGCGAGCGAGAGCGAAATCATATCGCTTTTAGAAAAAGGCGAGATTGCACAAATCTCAAAAATGGCAATAGCCAAATTTGACGCAGTCTCAAAAAACGCAAAATGCGTAATCGTCTATGGCGCAAAAGGCTTCGATGAGGTGCTAAATTTCGGCCTTAGCAAGGATTTGGCTCTGCCTGTGGTGGGACTATATACGAGCGAGAGCAAGGCGAAAATCGCCGAGAATTTCGCCAAAAAATGTGGCGCACAAGTTTTGCGCTTCACCACAAAAGATGTCTGCGCTGATTGCCTAGGCGAGGCGCTAAAAGGCGCTAAATGCGAAATTCTAACCCCAGTGAGATTTGAGAGCACACTTTATGCCAAAGCAGCGTCAAACAAAAAATCAGTCGTCCTACCTGAGGCCGATGATGAGAGAATTTTACGTGCTGCCGACATCGTAAATAAAAGCGGGGCGGTAAATTTGGTGCTACTTGGCGATGAGGGCGAAATCAAAGCAAAAGCTGGAAATTTAGGGCTAAATTTAGATGGTGTTAAAATCATAAACCCAGCAAATAACGAATACTCAGATGAGTTTGCAAACACACTTTACGAGCTTCGCAAAGCCAAAGGTATGGAGCTAGAAAAAGCGCAAAAACTAGTCAAAGATCGCACATTTTTTGGCACTATGCTAGTGTATAGTGGCAAGGCTGACGCTATGGTTAGTGGCGCTAGCACGACCACAGCCGAGACTATTCGCCCTGCACTACAAACAATCAAAACAATGCCGGGCGTTAGCACGGTTAGTGGCTCATTTATCATGTGTCTTGATAGCCAAATCGTGATTTTCGCAGACTGCGCCGTCGTGCCAAACCCTGACGCAAACGCTCTTGCAAGTATCGCGATTAGCTCGGCAAATACTGCGCGCGCATTTGGACTAGAACCACGCGTAGCCATGCTAAGCTATTCAACAAAAGGAAGTGGAACAGGACCAAGTGTAGAAATCGTCGAAGAAGCTACTAAACTAGTTGGCGAGCTAGCCCCAGATTTGGCAGTCGATGGACCATTGCAATTCGACGCAGCATTTGATCCTACAACCGCAAGCAAAAAGGCCCCAGGCTCAGCGGTAGCTGGCAAGGCAAATGTATTTGTTTTCCCTGATTTAAATGCAGGAAATATCGGCTACAAGGCAGTCCAACGCACATCTGGCGCAGTGGCAATCGGACCAATCTTGCAAGGTCTTAAAAAACCAGTTAATGATTTAAGCAGAGGTTGCAAGGTCGAGGATATCGTAAATACAGTGCTTATTAGCGCAATTCAAGCAGGAGTAAATTAATGGAAATTTTAGTCATAAACTCAGGTAGCAGTTCAATCAAATTTAAATTCCAAGATATGGATAATAAAACTTGCCTTGCAAGTGGCGTCATCGAAGAGATTGGCTCAGAGCATTCAAAAGCCAAAATTGAGGCAGGCGAGTTTGAAAAAGAGGTCAAAGAGCCGATTAAATCGCACGAAGAAGGCATTGAGATAATGTATCGCTTGCTAAAAGAAAGTGGCACGCTAAAAGATATCAACGATATCGAGGGTATCGGACACAGAATCGTCCAAGGCGCTGATTATTTCGACAAAGCAGCATTTGTCGATAGCGATGTGCTAGCCAAAATCGAAGAACTTTGCCCACTTGCTCCACTTCATAACCCAGCAGCAGTTGCTGGAATCAAATCATGTATGAGCGCGTCAAAAACCCCAAATGTGGCTGTTTTTGACACTACATTTCACCAAAGCATGCCAAAAGAAGCATATATGTATGCGCTTCCGTATGAATTCTACGAAAAAAACAAAGTCCGCAGATACGGCGCACACGGCACTTCTCACTGGTATGTATCGCGCACAGCGGCTGAATTTTTAGGCGTGGATTATGATAAATTTAACTGCATTACGCTTCACCTTGGAAATGGTTCTAGTATCACCGCTATCAAAAATGGCAAATGCGTCGATACTTCAATGGGTATGACTCCACTAGAAGGCCTTATGATGGGCACTAGATGTGGTTCGATAGATCCTGCGATTATCGCGTATATGGAGCGCGTGGCAGGTCATGGCGCACAAGAAATGGACGCGATAATGAACAAAAAAAGCGGACTTTTGGGCGTTTGTGGCACTAGCGACTTGCGCAAAGTCGAGGAAATGATGGAAGCAGGCGACGAAAAGGCAAAACTCGCCTATGATATGCTAGTCTATCAAATCGTCAAACTCGTAGGCGCATACTACGCAGTGCTTGGCAAAATCGACGCTATCGTCTTTACCGGCGGTATCGGCGAGAACGCAAATATCTTGCGCGAGAGAGTTTGCGAGAAGCTAGCGCATTTTGGTATCGCAATCGACAAGGCCGAAAACAATATCCGCAGGAAAATCAACCGCGATCTAAGCACGAGCGAAGCAAAAATCAAAACTCTAATTATCCCTACAAACGAAGAGTTAGCGATCGCCGAGCAAGTAGTCGAAGTGCTAAAAGCTAAAAATTTAGCCTAAATTCCGTAAATTTTAGGCGAGAAATCGCCTAAAATTTGCCTATTTTTCAAAATTTACGCTACAATACGCGCTTAAATTTTAAAATTTCACTTCCACACAAAATTTAAAATTTCACCGAATTTAAGGGTTTAAAATGAGTAAAATTTATTTTATCAGCGATTTGCATTTCGGACACGAAAACATTATGAAATACAGCCCAAAATACCGAAATTTTAATAGCGTGGCCCAAATGGACGAGTATCTAATCGCCCTGTGGAACGACACTGTGAGCGATGATGACATCGTCTATAATCTAGGCGATCTCTCATTTCACAAAGACAGCGCCAAAACAGCGCGGATTTTAGAGCGGCTAAACGGCTCGCATAGGCTGATTTTGGGCAATCACGACAAACAAATCATCGCAAACGCCGATTTGCAGGGCTATTTCGACGAAATTTGCGATTATAAATATTTCAAAGCCCCAGGCGTAAAAAAGGGCTTCGTGCTATTTCACTACCCGATTTTGGAGTGGAACGGCGCGCATTATGGCTCGGTGCATTTATACGGCCATGTGCATGACAAAACCCCGCCACTAAAAGGGCGCGCGATTAATGTTTGCTATGATTATAACGGCAGATTTTTGGAATTTAAAGAAATTTTAAAAATGGCTGAGAAGCTGGATTTTAGCGGGTTTATACATAATTCTAGCGATGATGATAACGAAGAGTAATGGGATTTTTAGCATGGGTTTGGGTTTTTGGCATAGTTTGGAATACTGTGCCGAAATTTGACAAATTTTAAATTTGCGTGAATTTTCTAAATTCGGCGCAGAATTTAACTTCGCTCAAAATTCAAAGCTTCTTAAAATAAAACGCATCATCTTTTCGATAATCCAAAAATCACCATATTCGCCGTCAATATAAATTTTACAATTCTCAAATTCGTTTAAATCCATAGCGCACCTACTCAATCACAAGTTGCATTAGATACAGATCTTCGCCGTCGGTTACTCGCAAATTTCTGCTCTCGCATTTTGGGCAGATGAAGTTGTTTTGCTCCAAAACGCCGTTATATCCGCACTTTTCGCACTCTATAACGACATCTTGGATATGGATTTTCAGCTCGGCATTTTCGCAGACCGTGCCCTGCCTAAACACATCGTAGCAACTCTGCAAATAATGCGCCTCCACGCCACTAAGCCTGCCTACTTTGACTACGATTTCTTTGATTTCTCCGCCACCGTTTGCATTTAAATTTTTCTCGCAAAGCTCCACTAGGCTTTGCACTATCGACATTTCGTGCATATTATCTCCATTTTATTAAAATGTTTTTATCATCAAATAATTGATTTTTTTCTCAATATCAATACCTGCAACTTCTAAAAAATATTTTCTCAAATCATCTTTATCTTTTTTTGTGATTATAGGTATGACTTTTTCGCCGTGCTTGGTTTTTATGAGTAAAAAACCAAATGAAAACAGACTGCTAAGCGACCCGTTTCTGACAACAGAAAGTATCATAAACGGGCAATAAAACAATATAATTATTCCACCAAAAATATTCGCCATATTCATCGCGCCCATAAATAAAGAAAAAAACATTGCCACTATAAAAATAGGAAGTAGCATCGTTCTTTTGTCAATAATAAAATTTGAAGCTTTCAATGAATTTGTTTCTATGGATACAATACTAGTTAGGGCGATTTTAGAGTTAAAAAATTTAAATTCATCGTCGTTCGTGCCTATGCGTTTTTTAAACCAAAACGCTACTATTATCGCTAAAATAATCGAAAAAATAAAATTAACATTGTTATTAAATTTGTCATAAATTGTATTTGTGGTCATAAATGTAATAACTCCCTTATCAAAAAGTATCTTTGTTAAAATTAAATCAAAAATGGCAGGGAAAAACATATAAAACGAAATTTCTTTTATAAAATCTCTTATAGCAATCGGATTTTCATCATAATCTCGCAAATTTGATTTTTTAACATTTGGTCTATTTTCTAAATTTTCGTTTTCCAAATTTATCCTTTTGTTTTTGCTGTTCGGTCAGTATCGCTTGATACTGAATTTTAAATTTCAGCAAATTCTAGGCAAAAGCTCACCCTTTGGAAGCTCCAAAAATCGCCCTGAGCCATACGCATTTTGGATTATCACCCTATTTTGCGATTTTGCTGTGCCTGTTACTTCGCCGATGATTTGCGCATTTTTATCAAATTTACGCAACACTTCTAATGCTTTTGCTTCATCGCCGTTAGCAACAACTGCGACAAAAGTGCCTTCGTTTGCCAGTTCGTAAGGTTCAAAACCTAGCAACTCGCACACGCCCACGACTTCATCGCTCAGCGCGATTTTTTCTTCGAAAACCAAAATTTCATTGCCAGAAATCTCGGCAAATTCGTTCAAAACCGCACTCAAACCCCCGCGCGTAGCATCTCTCATAGCGCGAACTTTCACGCCACTTGCCAAAAGCTCCCCTACCACGCTACCAAGCGGTTTGCAGTCGCTTTTAAGCTCACTTTCAAGCGAAAGCTCATCTCTGGCTGCTAGTATCACAGCCCCGTGTCTGCCCACATCGCCACTAAGCAAGATTTTATCGCCGATTTTGATATTTTTCGCCTTGATATTTGGCGAAAGAATTTGCCCTATTCCGCTTGTATTTATGAAAATCTTGTCGCATTTGCCGTGCGGGACGACCTTGGTATCGCCACAGACGATTTTTACGCCACACTGCTTGGCAGTTTCAGCAATTGAGCTTAAAATTCGCTCAAATTCGGCAAATTCCAGCCCTTCTTCGATGATGAAGCCAACACTGATAAAAAGCGGTTTAGCTCCGACCATACAAAGGTCGTTTATCGTGCCACAAACTGCGATTTTACCGATGTCGCCACCGCTAAAAAATATCGGCGTAACGACATACGAATCGGTCGTAAAAGCTAACTCGCCACCGAAATTTGGCAAAATCGCGCTGTCGTTGCACTCACGCAAAATTTCATTATCAAACGCCCTAAAAATCGTATCATTGATGAGTTTATTCATCTCTTCGCCACCACCACCGTGGCTAAGCAAAATCGTTTTTTTCATTTTCCCACCTTGCATATAAATATATTTTCTTTATGGTCTTTAAAAGCCCTATTTAGGTCAGTTTTGCCACTGCTAAATGGCTTAAAATCAAAACTATGTATTTGTATATCGCCAATATTATCTAAAATTTGCACAATTTCATCAAATTTAATTCTATTATTACTTCTTGGATTAGCTGAATTTGTATTATTATAAGTAACTATAATAATTTTTGAAATTTTAGCCAAATTAAATATCAAATCTTCAAAAATTTTCTTTGCTTCTTTATTACAATACAGGCTTGAATTATGAGATTTTGGTTTTTTGGCTATTCCAAAAAGTTCTGGTTTTTCATCGAGTGCCAAATTGTCTAATAAATGGTAAAATCTTGAATATTGCCTAGAATTGTAGGGCGGATCAATAAATGAAATATCGATTTTTTCACTGTTTTTTACCAAATTTCTAACCAAAATATTTGTATCTAAATTGTAAATTTCAATTTTTTTACCAAGATTTAAAGGTTTAATAAGTTCAAATTTAAATTTATTTTCTAACTTGATATTTTTGCGATAAGCATCATAGTGTCCGACGGTATTTGCGATTTTATCAATACTATAAATCAAACTAGAAAGCAAAATAAAAAATTCCGTTTTGCTAATCTCTTTTTTTTGAAGCAAATTTGTTAAATTTTCTCTAATTGTTCCTATTTTTTTAGCATCATCATAACTAAAAAATTTATTACCAAAATTATCACTATAATAATTTTCGTATATCGGAATTTCGTTTAAAATTTTAACTTTGTTTTCAAGCTTATTTATATCATAACGACTAAAAAAAGCACGATAAATAACAAAATTTGAATACAAAAAATCATTTATGATAAGTTTTGTAAAACAATCTTTTTTGATAAAATATTCGCCAACAACACCAGTTCCGCCAAATGCATCGAAAAAACTTAAATTCCCACCAAAATTCAGATCTTTAAGTGCCAAATTTACACACTTTTCTATTTGTGGCAAAAGTTTTGTTTTAGCTCCTGTATATCTGCGATTTTTTAATTCAAACATTTTGCAAATTCTCTATAAAATTTTTAATTTCGTTTTGATACCAATGAGAGCCAAAGTCATTTTTACTTTTAAAAATCTCCAAAATATCAGCATTAATTTGCAAATATGTTTTATTTGAAATCAAAATTTGCACCAAATCATCGCTACTTAATGGCAAAATATTCATACCTTTGATAAATTTTTTGTCATTTTCAAAATAACAATAAATTCGTGAGCGAAAATCGTTTAAAACATTTTTATCTAAATATGGAGCAATAAAAATTGCATAAGATTTTTCGGCTTTGTTTTCATTTAAATTTAAAAGCAAATTTCCAAGATGTCTTGAAACGCTTTCCATTTCGGCACGGCGTTGATTTGTAGCTTCTGTAAGCGTAACTTCTATCATTAGCTCGTGCGTATTATAATCATACAAAAAATCGCTAGCCCCACCGACTGCGTGGCTCTTTGGCAATAAATCATTATCCAAACTAAGCCCAGCATCTAAAATTCTTTCTATTTTACAATCATCAATATAATGCCATGCAATAGCTACAATGTATTCAAAAATAGTAGGAATTGTCGCTTCTTTTGTGACAAAAGATGCAATTTTGTCATCATTATTTCTGTCACTAAAC
Source organism: Campylobacter sp. VBCF_04 NA7 (assembly GCF_027737405.1). NCBI lineage: Bacteria > Pseudomonadati > Campylobacterota > Epsilonproteobacteria > Campylobacterales > Campylobacteraceae > Campylobacter > Campylobacter sp. VBCF_04 NA7. The sequence continues at coordinate 141,163 of NZ_JAOVTT010000003.1, read as the reverse complement.
AATTTTAAAATCTCAATAATGTTTTCTTTTGAAAATTTTTGGGCTATCAATTTTTCCATTTTTTTCAAATTTTCTCTGCGTTTGAAATCTTTTAAATCGCTAAAATTTGAAATTCCTAATTTTAAAAATTCTATTTTTAGTTCATCGTCGTCCAAATACTCGTTCAATAATTCAATCGAAATTTTACCCATTTTTATAGCGCTTAAAATCTCATCATATTTTGAGCTTTGCAAAATAATTTTAAAAATTTGACTTAATTCTACGCTACTACCGGAAAAATCAAAAATGCCCGTAAGCGCCAAGTGTCTTTTATTTAAATCGGCATAATCATCTAAATTTGCAGATATTCTAGCAATAAAAATAGTATCGTAAAAGTTATTTACAAATTCATCAAAAGAGCCATTGCAAAATTTTTCAAGTTCTGAAATTTTATCTGTTTCTTTTGTTTTGCCATCTAAAATATAACCCAAATATGGACTTTTAAAAGATTTAAAATTTTTATTATGAATAATTTCTTTTAATATATTTTTATTGCCATTACTGCGAAATTCTAGCATTTTTTTCAAAACTTCGATTATGTTTAAAGCAGTTTTATTCCCTTTTGCAGTTTTAAAAAAATTAGCATCGAAATTTCCTTTTTTAGCTTTTTCTAAAAATTCAGCCCTACTTTGTGAATTTACAAATTCTCTTAAATCAGCATTATCTAAAAAATGAAAAAAATCATCTAAATTTTCGAAATTTGAAATGAGCGGCAAGAATTTAAATTTATTTTTATCCAAAATTCCATTATATTTTTTAAAAACCTGTAAATATTTTACAAACATATCATCGTAATCTTTTTTAAAATTAAGACATGCTTTTAAAAAAAATAATGATATTAAATCAATTTGCAAAAATAAATTTTCTTTTTTATAAGCTTCATTTTTGAGCAAACTCAATAGTTCATAGCCACTTTGTGTGATTTTTTTATCTTTTCTAACAATTAATCCAAAATCCTCCAATGGAGCTGATTTAGCCCTAGCATCTTTTGTGCCTAAATCGCTATTTTTTTTAGAATTATCAATCAAATTTCGTTTTTGTAATTCGTGTAAAAATTTCCATTGTAAATCAGAATCGTTCGCCCAAGTATCATCATTATCGGAATTATTAAAAAGTTCATCAAAAATTAAAATTTGAGTTTCGAAATTTAAAAGCATTTGTTTTACTCTCAAAGTTGTATTACCAAAATAACTATATTTCATCATATTCCTTTAATAATTAGTTATCAAGACTTCTTGCGAATTATTTTTTTGCCTTTGATAGTTGCAGTTTTTATAGGAAAAATCTAAATAATGCAACCTAAAATTTGCATGTTTTTCAAGCCAAGATTTTAATATTTTATGTTCTTTATTTTTGTGAAAAATGACATTCGAAAAGGCAAATTTTGCTCCAATTTTATCCAAATTTTCCAAAATATCTAACAAATCCAATTCATCTTTTAAACCCCAACCACCATTTTCATTATAACTTGCACTAGCCAAAAAATACGGCGGATCTATGTAAAAAAAAGCTTCTTTGTATAATTTAAAATCAAAATTTCTAAAATCAAAATTTGTAAAAGTAAAATTTTTTATTTTTAAAATTTCTACAAAATTTTTCAATTTTTCTTGCATTTTATCGTTAAAATCTCTTTTTCCACAAGGTAAATTGAATTCATCTTTTGCATTAAATCTTATTTGATTATTAAAACAAAAAATTATTAACACATATAGCAAAAGCACATTTTTTGTTTTATTATATTCTTCACGCAAAGCATTAAAACCTATACGATTATAACTAGATAAACCTTTTGAGCTATCACAATTATAAAATTTATACCCGAATTTACTACTTTGACTTAGATTAAATTTCTCAATCACTCCCATAACTTCACTAAAAATTTTTTCATAAGGATTATTTTTAAAATATTTAAAAAGCCCAATTAAAAATCTATTTTTATCATTTAAAACAATGTTTTTTGCATTTGAATTTACACCTACGCTCGACCCACCACAAAACAAATCTACGAAAGTTTCATTATATTTTGGAAAAATAGGCAAAATTTGAGACAAAAGACGAAATTTAGAGCCAGTGTAATTCAATGGAGAATTACATAATTTTAAAGTCCTAGTTTCTATTTTTGTCAAATTTTATCCTTATTTTGTAAAATTTTACGCAAAATTTTATGAATTTCGTGCGTATTTGAAATACGCAGCACACGCGCCCTCGCTACTTACCATGCACGAGCCTATCGGGTTTTGCGGGGTGCAGACCTTGCCAAAAACCTTGCAATCATAAGGTTTTGCCTTGCCACGCAGTATTTCTCCACAAATACAGGCTTTGCTCTCGCCCTTACTTTGGATATTTTGCAAAATTTCAGCGAATTTCACTCTTGCGTCGAATTCGGCGAATTCGGCTTTTAGCTTCATACCGCTTTTTGGGATTTCCCCTAAACCCCGCCACGAAAAATCGCAAATTTCAAAATATTTATCTATCAAATTTAAGGCAGTTTTGTTGCCGTCAGCCTTAACCACGCGGTCGTATTCGTTATAGACTTCAAAAGTGCCATTTTCAAACTGAGTTACCAAATTTAGCACACCTGCCATAATGTCAAGTGGCTCAAAACCGCTCACGGCGATTGGTTTTTTATATTTTGTGGCGATATTTTCGTAAATTTTGCTTCCTGTGATGACGCTGACATGGCTAGGTCCTAAAAATGCGTCTATTTTGGCTTCCTTGTCTTGCAAAATGGCTTCTACTGGGGCTGGGACGGTTACATGATTTATGTGAAAAAATAGATTTTTTAGCCCCAAATTTATCACTTTATCCACCAAAACCGCACTCATCGGCGTGGTCGTCTCAAAGCCAATCGCAAAGAAAATGACATTTTTATCCGGGTTTTCGGCGGCGATTTTTAGGGCATCGAGCGGGCTATAAAGTGCGCGTATGTCGGCTCCGTCTGCGCGTAGTTTTTGTAGGCTCGTGGTGCTTCCGGGAACGCGGAGCATATCAGCCAAAGTGCAAAAAATCACGCCGTCAAGCGAAGCAAGAGCAATGGCTTCGTCAATGCGAGCTCGTGGCATTACGCATACGGGACAGCCAGGACCATGCACGAAATTTATATTTTCGCCCACGAGCGCAGGAAGCCCAAATTTCATTATGCTGTGCGTATGACCGCCGCAAATTTCCATTATATTTATGGGCTTTTTGCTTTTTTGCTTTATCGCTTCTGAAAGCCCCAAAATCAGCTTTTTATCTCTAAAATCTTTTATCAAATCCATTTTTACTTCTTTGTAAGTTTATAACTTTCTTCGATTAAATCGTATGTCGTCGCCTCGTCGCAAACGCCCAAAATTACGCTAATCCAATGCTTTTTGTTCATGTGATACGCCTCTATGACGCTCTTGCCGTCGCGCAAAATTTCGCCCAAATTCGGCTCGATTTTCAAATTTAAAATATCAAGCATTTTTTCGCTCATAAACGCACTAGGTTCGACGCCCAGAGTTTTTACACTCACGCCCTTCATCAGCACGGCAAACCATTTTTTGTTTTTTTCGTGGCGAAAAACGCAAAAGTTTGGCGCACTTTTCCACAAATACTCAGGTTTTGCGCAATACCTGCGCCAGATTTCTTGGATTAGTGCTTCTGCTTCCACCGCGCGCCTTATTTTAAAATTTTCGCTTTCGCTGTCATCTCGTAAATTTTAAATTCATAAATTTTAGTATGACTTAACGCACCCAAAGCCGCTGTCTCGAAAGCGTCCATAAATTTCGCGCAGTATTTAGCGCTAAGAATTCGCAAAGCCTCTAATTTGGCGTTTTTGTCTGTGATTTCGTAGGCTTTTGTTTTTGCGACAACGCTTTTGTATTCGGTCGTAAAAACCCTATTTCCAAGCTCTTTTGAATTATCTTTTATCGCTTCAAATTCGGCGTCGTTTAAATTTGGTACAGCGTTGAAACTGACGCAAACCACGCTTACATCGCGTCCGCCAGTGAAAAGTTCAGCTTTGCTTCCTTTTGTCGCGCCGTGAATAAAAATGCTGTCATTTTCACGCACGATTGAAAGCGGGATTGAAAAAATTTCTCCATTATCCCTCACGCATGAAAACACGGCATATTCGGCATTATCGATTATTTCGTAAGCTTCGGATACGCTTAAAGCTCTATCAATTCTGCGCAAAATTTAGCCTTTTAAATTCGCTAGCCCCATATCGCCCTCATCTGCCGAAATTTCGCCACTATTCATCTCTTCGGCGATTTGTTCGTAAATTTTCAGGCTCTCTAAGGCGACGGCTGTGTCGATTTTTTCCATCGCAAAGCCCACATGAATAAGCACGAAATCCCCAACGCTAACTGGCTCAGAAATCAGATCCAAGCTCACACCACGCCTAACGCCGAGCGTTTCGACGGTCGCGAAATTATTTTCATCGATTGAAATCACTTTTGACGGGATTGAAAGGCACATTATCTAAATTCCTTTTTAAATTCCAAAAATTTTAGCCACTTATCCACGCCCTCGCCAGTTTTACTATCTAGGGCGATTACAGCGGCTTTTGGGTTTAGTTTTCGCACCTCTTTGACCACCTCTTCGACGCTAAAATCAAAATGCTCGATTAACGAGTGTTTGGTTACCACGACCAAATCCGCAGCCCTAAACATTACAGGGTATTTTGCAACCTTGTCGCTTCCTTCGGTTACACTTAGAAGCACGACATTTGCGTGTGCGCCGACATCGTAGCTTGCAGGGCAGACGAGATTTCCGACATTTTCTATGAAAACTAAATCAAGCCCAGTGGTATCGAGATGATGAAGCCCTTCATGCACCATAAATGCATCTAAATGACATGCTTGGCCTGTGGTGATTTGATGAGCGCGCGCGCCTGCTTGCAATACGCGATCGGCGTCGCGATTGGTTTCTAAATCGCCCTCGATTACGCCGATTTTAAATTTGCCACTTTTGATAGTAGCTTCTAGTAGCGTTGTTTTGCCACTTCCTGGGCTACTCATCAAATTTACGCATAAAATCCCGTCTTCGTCGAAATGCTCTCTGATATGCGCTGCTTCGGCATCGTTTGCAGATAGAATTTTTGTGATTACTTCGACGGTTTTTTTATCATTTAGCACAGGGTGTGCGTGGTCGCCGTGAGTGTGAATTTCGCCGTGCTCGTGCTCATGCGCCTCTCCATGAGAGTGAGCGTGAGCGTGATTATGCTCGTGTGTGTGCGTAACGCCGTCAGAGTGCGTGTGGCTGTGAGTGTGTCCTGCGATAGAACATCCGCAATCTTTACACATTTTTTATCCTTTAATTTGAGATTAAATATACAAGAAAAATTAAAACCAAAGCCCACACCACCGACCAAATAACAAATTTTTTCCAAAATTTATTGCTACTTTGCTCGTGAGTTGCGACTTTGTTTTGTGAGTTTTCATAAAAATCTTTTGCCCTCATATCCGCGCTACTTAAAACAGCGCGCCTGACATCGACAAATTCGCCATTATAGCGCATTGCCCCGTCTGGTTCGATCCTGTAAGAATCTATTTTTTTAACGCTCCATAAAACTTTATTGGTTGCGCTTTGCATTTTGATTAGGGCTGAAATTTGCCCCTCGCTATCGAGGGCGTAAAATTTTAAAATTTTATCGTATGTAGCCTTGTCGATTTGCCCCAAATCCGCTAAATAATCTAATTTTTCTTTAATACTTTTTTGGTGAAAAGTATGTAAAAACATAAAAATTCCTAATCGTAAAATAACTTACGATTTTACCTAAATTTAATTATTTAACGCTGAAATTTAGCCTTTAATGTAATCGCTAGCGTTGTATGCCTTGCCCGCGTCAAAATCCCGCAGTAAGCGCACTACAATGCCACTTAAAAGCAAAATCGCAATCAGGTTTGGAATTACCATAAGTCCATTAAAAAGATCGGCTAGCTCCCAAACAAGGTCGATTTTAAGCAGTGAGCCCATAAAAACAAAGCCAATAACCAAAAGCTGTAAAAATTTCACCCCTTTTGGTCCAAGCAGATAGCGGATATTTATCTCAGCGAAATAATACCAGCCCATAATCGTGGTAAATGCGAAAAACAAAAGACAAATCGCCACGAAGCTATATCCAAGCTCCCTGCCCAAAAAATTCGACGAAAAAGCCTCTTGCACGAGTGCAATCCCGCTAAATACAGCCTTGCCATCAGCCCCAAACTCCACCACGCCCGAGGTCAGTATCACAAAAACCGTGATATTTAGCACGATAAATGTATCTATAAAAACGCTCATAATGCCAAGCATTGCTTGATCTACTGGGTGAGCGACATTGGCAGCTGCGTGAGCGTGTGGGGTAGAGCCCATACCAGCTTCGTTGCTAAATAATCCCCTAGCCACACCATATCTCATAGCCATAGCGATACTCGCTCCCGTCGCACCGCCCCATGCAGCACTTGGATCAAAGGCAGCCTTGAAAATCAGCGAAATAGCGCCAGGAAGCTCGGAGATATTGGCGCAGATTATGCTAAATCCCACCAAAATGTATAAAATCGCCATAAGCGGGACGACCTTTTCGGCTACGCGCGCAATCGCCCTGACACCGCCGATAAAGATTATCGCGCAAACCACAGCCAAAATTTCGCCGACATAGACTTTATCGATATTAAAAGCCTTGCTAAATCCGTCTGAAATGGCGTTTGCTTGCACCATATTTCCCATGCAACCAAGTGCTAAGATTATCGCTATGGCAAAAACCACAGCCAAAATTTTGCCAAATTTCCCACCAATACCGCACGAAATATAAAACGCAGGTCCGCCTATGATATGACCGCTGGTGTCCTTGGAGCGGTAAATTTGAGCCAGACAGATTTCGGCGAAATTTGTAGCCATACCAAAAAACGCAGCCAACCACATCCAAAAAATCGCCCCAGGTCCGCCCATAATAAGCGCAGTCGAAGCTCCAACTAGATTGCCCGTGCCAACCTGCGCCGCAATCGCAGTCGAAATCGCCTGAAACGAGCTCATACCGTGTTTGCCCGCCTTTTTGCCATGGAGCGAAAAATCGCCCAAAAGTCTATTTCCAGCAAGCTTAAATTTCAAAATTTGAACGAATTTTAATCTGATTGTAAAATAGACGCCAGTTCCGCAAAGAAGGGCTATGAGAAAGTATGGCCCCCAGATAAATGAGTTTATGTCGGTTACGATTTTGATAAAATTTTCCATTTTGTCCGCCTTGATCTGCCTCGAATTTGTTAAAAATCGATTATTTTACTTTTTTCGCGCTTAATAAAACTTAAAATTTTATAAATTTCAGTTTTAATTTATAATTGTAAGAATTTATGGCGCCAAATTTTGCTAAAATTCGCGCCGTTTTTAAATAAATTTGAAATTCATCGAGGCTAAAATGAATCTAAAAAACGAAAATATCTCCAAACTCTCAAATTTCCCGATTATGTTTTTTGCCGTAACAATGGGGCTTGGCGGGCTTAGTATCGCTTATCGCGCCATTAGCGAGGCGTATGGTGCGCCACATTTTATATTTGAAATTTTGCGATTTTTCGCTCTTGGTGTGTTTGCGCTGATTTCGGCGTTTTACACGGCAAAAATCATCAAATTTCCGCGCGCTGTGCAGGCAGAATTTACCCACCCAATCAAGCTAAGTTTTTTTGCCACATTTTCGATTAGCCTGCTTTTACTAGCCATTGCGTTTAACGATATTAGCGCACTTCATAGCGCATTTTACGGCGTAGCGATGATATTTCATGCGTTTTTGACGCTTTATATCATTTCGTTTTGGATACAAAAAAACATGCTCATCACCCACTCAAATCCAGCGTGGTTTATCCCAATCGTAGGCAATCTCATCGTGGTAATCGCCGCGACCGAAAAGGGCGAATATCTGTGGTATTTTTTTAGCATTGGGATTTTCTTTTGGATTGTGCTTTTTAGCATTGTTTTTTACCGCATTATTTTTCACGACCAGCTCGCCCAAAAATTCGTCCCAACGCTTTTTATAATGATTGCGCCCCCGTCTGTGGCGTTTCTGGGCTATATCAACATCGGCGGCGAGTTTGATATGCTCGCTAAAATTTTAATAAATTTGGTGCTATTTTTCACGCTTTTGATATTTTTCATGGCAAAAAGCTTTTTTGGGCTTAAATTTTTCCTATCGTGGTGGGCTTTCACTTTCCCGACAGCGGCTGGGTGCATTGCCTTTATGAAGGCGTATTTTTTAAGCGCAGAGGTCTGGTTTGCAAGGCTCGGGCTTGGTATGTTCGCGCTTTTGTGCGTTTTGATAGCAGTTGTGGGATACCACACCATAAAAGGACTAATCAACGGCGAAATCTGCGTGCAGGAGTGAAATTTAGCGCAAATTTCGCCAGATATTGCAAAATTTACGCTAGTCAAAACTACCAAAACTTAAATTTAGTATTAAACATTAACTTGCTATAATCGCCAAATTTAAATTTTTAGAAATTTTAGGAGAAAAAATGGAAGGTTTCGCAGCTACCGTTGTGGTAATTTGTGCGCTAATCGCGCTGGTTTTGAAGCTTGGTGTCAAAATCGTATCGCAATCTGAGATTATGATTATCGAGCGACTTGGTAAATTTCACAAGGTTTTAGACGGCGGATTTCATGTAATTGTGCCGTTTTTTGACAGCGTGCGCGCTAAAATGAGCGTTCGCGAACAGCTAGTAGATATCACAAAACAGCAAGTCATCACCAAAGATAATGTCAATATCATGGTCGATGGAATCGTATTTTTGAAAATCGTAAATGGCAAAATGGCGCTTTATAATGTCGAGGATTATCGCAAAGCAATATCGAATTTGGCTATGACTACACTTCGTTCAGCAATCGGCGAAATGAGCCTAGATCAGACCCTATCAAGCCGCGATCAACTAAACTCAAAACTCCAAGTCGCCCTTGGCGATGCAGCAGATAACTGGGGCGTAAAAATCATGCGTGTCGAAATTTCTGAAATTTCAGTCCCAAAAGGCATAGAGGACGCTATGAATATGCAAATGAAAGCCGAGCGCGAAAAACGGGCAATCGAGCTAAAAGCCGAAGCCGAAAAAGCTGCCCTTATCCGCACAGCCGAAGCGCAAAAACAAGAAAAAGTGCTAGAAGCTGAGGCAATCGAGCGTATGGCAGACGCGAAAAAATACGAGCAAATCGCCCTAGCTGTGGGTCAAAAACACGCTATGGATAATATCAATATGGCTATGGCTGCGTCGAAATTCGCCGCTGAATACCTGCTCGCGCAAAGTCGCGTAAATGCCTTCAACGAGCTAGCAAAAAGCGCAAGCAAGGACAAGGTCATCATACCGTATGAAACCAGCGAAATCATCGGCTCGCTCTCTGTGCTAAGCGAATTTTTAGGCAAGGCTGGGGATAAAAATTTAATCACGGAAAACAATCAATGAGCCCACTTATTTTTATCATAATTGGCGTTATTTTGGTGATTATCGAGCTTTTGGTGCTTGATTTCACCTTTGTGTTTTTTGGCGCAGGATTTTTGATCGTGGGGCTATTTAGCTTCGCGCTTCCGCTATCATGGGAGGTGCAAATCCTAGCCTCTTTCGTGCTATCTTTCGCGCTTTTGCTCGCCCTAAAAAAGCCACTAAAATCCAAATTTTTCAAGCCAACCGAGGAGATTAAAGACAATTTCTTAGACGAGAGTGGCGATGGCTATGTCAAAGAGGGCATGGTCTATTTCAAGGGCACGCTATGGCAAAGCGATGAGGTAAAAAACATGGCAGAAGGCACGAAAGTGCGCGTGCGTGGCGTCAAAGACGGACAAATCATACTAGAAAAATAAATCAAAAAGAAGGTTAAATTTGAGTAGAATTACTAAATCACAGGCATTAAATTTGATAAAAAACGCCCCTTTGCACGAGCTTGGGGCTATGGCGTATGAAAAAAAATTAAAGCTTCACCCTGATAAAATCACGACTTTTGTAGTCGATCGCAATATAAACTACACAAATATTTGCTTTGTGGATTGCAAATTTTGCGCGTTTTGTCGCAAAATAAACGAAAAAGACGCCTATATTTTGAGCTTTGATGAGATTGATGAAAAAATCGATGAGCTAATCGCAATCGGCGGGACGCAAATCCTTTTTCAAGGCGGCGTTCATCCGAAACTAAAAATTGATTGGTATGAAAATTTAGTCGCTCACATAGCGCAAAAATACCCGCAAATCACGATTCATGGCTTCTCTGCAATCGAGATTGATTATATCGCTAAAATTTCAAATTTAACGCACAAAGAAGTTTTATCTAGGCTTCAAGCAAAGGGACTTTACAGCATTCCAGGTGCTGGGGCTGAGATTTTAAGCGATAGAGTTAGGGATATAATCTCGCCTAAAAAAATCGGCGCAGACAGTTGGCTAGGCGTCCATAAATCAGCCCACGAAATAGGTATGAAAACCACAGCCACGATGATGTTTGGCACGGTCGAAACTGACGAAGAAATCATCGAACACTGGGAAAAACTGCGAAATCTGCAAGATATTACGGGCGGATTTAGAGCTTTTATCTCGTGGAGCTTTCAATCAGCAAACACAAAACTCATCGCCCAGCACCCTGAAATCAAAAAAACAAGCTCAAATCGCTATTTAAGGCTATTAGCCGTGGCAAGGCTGTTTTTGGATAATTTTAAAAATATCCAAAGCTCGTGGGTTACGCAAGGCAGCTACATAGGGCAACTCGCACTAAAATTTGGCGCAAATGACCTAGGCTCAACCATGATGGAAGAAAATGTTGTCAAGGCAGCTGGTGCGTCCTTTCGCATGAGCGCAAACGAAATGATAAGCTTAATCAAAGACATCGGCGAAATCCCAGCCAAACGCAACACAAACTATGATATTTTGGAGATTTATAAATGATAAAAAGCGAAATTTTAGCAAAAAATACTAAAGTAGATTTTCTCACACAAATCGAAAATTCCCTGCCAGTGGCGAGTTTCAAGCTCGTTTTCAAAGCCAGTGGCGCAGTGAGCGAAAAGATAAATGGCCTAGCCAAACTCACCGCAAAAATGCTAAATGAGGGCACAAAGAGCCTAGGGGTAAATAAATTTTACGAAAAACTCGATATCTATGCGATAAATTTCGATATCGACGCAGGGTTTGAGACCTTCGTAATCGAGGTAAATTCGCTCAAAGAACACTTCGAATTTGCCTTAGAAATGCTGGATAATCTGCTAAAAGAGCCAAATTTCACAGATGAAATTTTAGATAAAATCAAAACCCAAATTTTAGGCGAAATTGATATTTTAAAGAGCGAATTTGACTACATCGCAAACCAAGGCTTGCAAAACTGCCTTTATTCGGGCACCAAACTAGCCTCCCCGCTAATCGGCGACGAGGCTAGTATCGCGCAAATCAGCCTTGAAAATGTCAAGGAATTTTTCGCCTCGCTTAATCTTGCAAACGCCTATGTCCTTGTAGTGGGCGACGCGCAGGGCGCAAGCGATGAGGCTAGCCTTGTGCGCAAAAATATAACCAAAATTTTAGAGAATTTCGCCGCCACAAGCGCGCGCGAACTACCCGTTTTTGCGACAAATTCTACGCCCAAATCCCAAATCATCGCCCAAAAAAGCGAGCAAGCCTATATCTATTTTGGCGCGCCATTTTACGCCGAAATCGCAGAAAAATATATCGCAAATGTGGCGCTTTTTATCCTTGGTTCGAGCGGATTTGGCTCACGCCTCATGGAAAACATCCGTGTAAAACACGGCCTTGCATACTCCGTGTATGCCAGAGCGAATTTCGACCTGTCTAAGCGCGATTTTTGGGGATTTTTGCAGACCAAAAACGAAAATTTAGCCAAAGCCTACGAGCTAATCAAATCCGAAATCGCAAATTTCGTCCAAAACGGCGTTACGCAAAGCGAGCTAGAAAGTGCGAAAAAATTTATCCTAGGAAGCGCGGTTTTACAAAAAGAGACTATGTTTAAGCGCGCAAATATCAGTGCCAACGAATACTATCAAGGCTTCGAATTTGGCGAGTTTGAGCGAAATTTAGAGCGCACGAAAAATCTAGATTTGCGCACACTAAATGAATTTATCGCCTCGCACGCTGAAATTTTAAATTTAAGCTTTTGCGTGGTTTGCTCAGAAGTTGCAAAGTCAAATTTTAAATTATGAAATTTAGCCCCAAAGACAGCGCAACGCTCGCTAAAATCGGCGTTTTTTCACTGCTTGATTTAGCCTTGGCACTTCCAAAAAGCTATGATGATTTAAGCGTCAAAGATGAGCCAAACACCGGCGAAAACACGGTTTTGATCGAGTGCAAAACAGCAAGCCGTCGCGCCAATGGCATGCTCATCATCAGCGCATTTTGCCTAAGCTGGGAGTGCGAGATCAAAATCGTCATCTTCAACGCCAAAAGCTGGCACCACGGCGTCTTTAAAATCGGCAAGCAGATGTTTATCCATGGCAAAAGCGACAACGCTTACGGCGCATGGCAGTTCGTAAATCCCAAAATCGTCACCAAAGTAGGCGAAATTATCCCCAAATACAAAAACGCCCTCACGGACGCCACGACGCAAAAGCTCATTTTAAGCTACATTTCCAAGCAGGCCTTGCTTGATGAGGGGCTTGGTGAAAATGAGGCTGAATTTTTAATGCAAATTCACCAAAACGACCAAAACAGCGTGCGTTTGGTGCAAAATTTAGAAGAAAACGAAAACGGGCTTGAAATTTTAAAATTCGTTGAAATTTATAATTATTTAAGAAAACTAAAAGCCAAAAAAATGGATTTTAAGGCGCAAATTTACCCTTTAAACGACATTTCCTCGTGGCTTAGCACCCTGCCTTTTACCCCCACAAACGACCAAATAAAGGCACTTGATGATATCAGAGCCGACCTATCTAGCCCGCTTGCAAGGCGCAGAGTGGTAATGGGCGATGTGGGTTCGGGCAAGACGCTAATAATCCTTGGCGCAGCCTTGCTAAACTACCCTCGCACCAGCTATTTAATGGTGCCAACCTCGATTTTAGCCGATCAAATTTACGCAGAAGCGGTGCGACTTTTGCCAGAGTTTATGAATATTTTGGAGGTCAAAGGTGGCGAGAAATCGCTAAATTTAGAGGGCGCGCACCTAGTCATCGGCACGCACGCCCTGCTCTATCATGATTTGACGCCATCAAATCTCATCATGGTCGATGAACAGCACCGCTTCGGCTCAAATCAGCGCGAAAAAATCAACGCCCTCACCCAGTGTGGCGAGTATCGCGCGCACTTCGTGCAATTTAGCGCCACGCCGATCCCGCGCACACTCTCGCTAATCCAATCCGAGCTTGTGAATTTTAGCTTTTTAAAGCAAATGCCTTACGAAAAACATATCCACACGCTAATCTTGCAAAACGCCGGATTTGAGGGCTTTATGAGCCATTTAAAGCGCGAAATCGACAAAGGAAATCAAGCAATCATCGTCTATCCGCTCGTCGAACAATCCGAAAAGCTGATTTACCAAAGCGTCGAGGAAGCCGCGCCGTTTTGGCAGGCGAAATTCTCTGGCGTGTATGTTACACACGGGCGCGACAAGGAAAAAGAGGAAATTTTGCTGAAATTCCGCGACAATGGCTCACTGCTAATCACCACAACCGTCGTGGAAGTGGGCATTTCACTACCAAGACTTAGCATAATTTTAATCGTCGGAGCCGAGCGCATGGGGCTAGCCTCGCTTCACCAATTGCGCGGTCGCGTGGGGCGAAACGGCGGCGAAGGCTGGTGCTATCTCTACACGAAATTAAAGCAAGCACCAGAAAGACTAAAAGAATTCGCGCAAACGCTAGATGGATTTAAGGTCGCAGGAATTGATCTGAAAAACCGCCAAGGCGGGGATTTGCTCGATGGCTCGGTTCAGCACGGAGCGACATTTTCGTGGTATGATTATGAAGAGGATATAACCGAACGAGCCAAAAGCAGAGCGGAAAATTTCGCCGATACGCAAACAAGTAGCGAGATTAAATTTTAAAATCGCCAAATTTGCCCTGATTTGTCATTGCGAGCTAGTGGAGTAAATTCGCTCTGATTTGTCATTGCGATATTTTCGCTACCGCAAGTTTTTAAATACTGCCCCGATTTTGTCATTGCGAGCTAGCGGAGCAAATTCGCTCTGATTTGTCATTGCGAGCTTTCGCAGAAAGCGAAGTAATCTACGAGTTTAAAATTCTTTGCGGTGAATTTGCAAAAATACCGACCTTAAATTTTTCACTCGTAGATTGCCACGAAACGGCTTACGCCGTTTCTCGCAATGACAAATTATGCAAAATTCGCCCGCTATTGTCATTGCGAGCGTAGCGAAGCAATCCAGGGAAATTCAGATAAATTTTGATTAATTTTGAAATTCTCTCTAAATTTTACTGGATTGCTTCGAAAACTTCGTTTTCTCGCAATGACACGGATTATAGCGTTTGGTAATTTTGGCTCGTAGATTGCCACGGCGACTGCGTCGCCTCGCAATGACAGATTTGGGCGAATAGTCGCGGTGGCGCAAAAGTGATAAAAAATGTGATTAAGGGTTAAAGGCAATTTTCCCATTCACATTTGCATTTATAAATATCAAATTTTAGGGTTTTAGACTCCTCTAAATCAAACCATAAAGATGAAAAAGTATAGCCGTTTAAAATTTTAACGAAATTTCCGCCTTTTTGATAAGCCCTTTTTCTTATTTCGCTTTAAATATATAAACTTCCAAATTTTATATAATCGTCATAGTCGAACATTTTATTAAAATCGTCAATCATAAAATTTAACAACTCTGAACTATCTATCGCCTCAGCCCCCAAAAACTCGCAGTTGCCTTTTTTATTTAAAAAGCGGTCTTTATTTGGACCACTTACAAAAGATAAAATAATATGCGCTTTACTTGCTTTTGCATAATCGCCACTATGGATTTGTTTATCCGCACAACCACAAAACAAAAGAGCCATTAAAACCAAAGCCAAATTTTTCATAAAATTCAAATTTCACCCTTTATCTTTTTAAGCCACTCATCTAGCGTTTTTTCAAATCCGATTTGTTTGCTGTGGTAAAATTTCACTTTCGCGCTAGTGTATTCTTGCTCCACCCAGCCACCGAAATCATGCGGATAAAGGTAGTTTGCAATCTCTTTGTCCGAGTTTATCAAATGCCTTGGCGTAGGCAAAATTTCCCCCTCTCGCACGAATTTCAAAGCCTCGTTTATGGCGTTGTAAGCAGAGTTTGATTTGGGCGAGTGTGCCAAATACACCGCGCATTGTCCTAGTATTATGCGAGCTTCTGGGTAGCCGATTTTGCTGACTGCCAAAAGTGTATTAACCGCCATATTTAGGGCATTTGGATTGGCGTTGCCGATATCTTCGCTAGCTAGAATTACCATGCGCCTAGCGATGAAATCCGCGCTCTCGCCAGCCTCGATTAGGCGCGCCACATAGTATAGTGCGGCGTCCGCTTCGCTTCCACGCAGACTTTTTATCATCGCGCTTGCTAGCTCGTAGTGCGTATCGTCCGAGCTTACCCCCTGTGCTACGGCACTCGCGCGCAGTGTTTTTAGAGTATCGAGAGAGATTTTACTATCAGCCAAAATCGCAAATTCGAGCAAATTTAAAAGACTTCGCCCGTCCCCTGCACTAGTGTGTATGAGATACTCTCTGGCATCATCATCGCACGCGAAGCCCAGCTCGCCCTGCACTCGCTCAAAAAGCTCACTCATTTCCTGCGCTCCCAAAGGCTCAAACTCAAAAATCATCGAGCGAGAGCGAATCCCAGAGCTTATGACAAACTGCGGATTTTCCGTAGTTGCGCCGATGATAATCGCTTCGTAATTTTCCATTGGGATTAAGAGGACCTCTTGCTGGGTTTTGCTTAGGCGGTGGATTTCGTCGATGAAAATCAGCGGTTTGGCTAGCACGCCAGAGTGCGCAGATAGGATTTTGCGGATATCTTCGACTTTTAGGCTCGTGGCGTCAAGCTCGTAAAAATCGTAGTTCAGCTCGCTTGCGAGCACGCGCGCCATAGTGGTTTTGCCACACCCTGCCGCGCCGAAAAATATACTATGTGGAATTTTGCCAGAGGCGATAAATTTTTTAAAAAGCTCCACGATTTTTTTCTGACCTAGAATTTCATTTAAGCTTTTGGGACGAAATTTTAGCGCTAGACTTTGCATGATTAACCTTTGAAATTTAATGCGTGATTGTAGCGAAGTAAGGATAAATTTTAAGTTACACGCCAAATTTACGAAGCGCAAAGGCTTCGTAAGCTAGCGTTTGATGAGCTTAAAAATAAATGAAATCGCAAAAAGCACAAGAAATACAAAAAACAGGATTTTCGCAATACCTGCGCTTGTGCCAGCGATCCCGCCAAAGCCGAAAATTCCAGCCACGATTGCGATGATTAGGAAGATTATGGCGTATCTTAGCATTTTAGCCTCCATTAAAAATTTCGCCAAAGCGATTGAGGAAATTTTAACTCTATTTGGTAATGAAATGATAAAGATTTGTGAAATTTTGAGCTACGAGCCAAATTTTGGCAAATAAAAAGGGAATTTAGCAAATTTGCCAAATTCCCTTTTTTTATCACAGGTTTTCGCACGGTTATGGCGAGCGAAAATATCAGCGTCTCGGCCTCAATGGCAGGCAAGGTAAAAACGGTCTCGCAAATGTTTGCCATAGGATTTTTGACAATGCAGTGGAGTGGCGGAAATTTCTTGCTATGGGTCGCGGTCGCACTCACACTATATTCAGGGCTAGAATACATTTTGGCCTACACGAAAAATCACAAAAATTAAAATTTAGCCCTGTGGGCTAAATTTTACTACTAAATTGACATTTTAATTTTTACTTTTGAAATTCATAGTTTTAAAATATTGTAAATTCGACAAATTTGAAGGTGAATTTGTCGAATTTTATTTTAGCTATTTATTTGTTTAATTTCTTCTTTTTTAGGTAGAAAGCCTTCGTTTTGTAATGCGTTGCAAATTTTACCTTCATACTCTCTATATTCTGCGTTATGGCGTTCTATCCAGTTATTTTGTTCAATTGCATCTTGCAATTTTATTTTATAATCATCGCTCTTGTAAGAACGAATGCTAAAAAGAACACCAAAGACAACGGCTCCGATAATACCATAAAAAATATTACCTGATATAAATAGTAACATAGTGGTTAAAAGAGAAATAATCGAAATTATCAATAATATTATTAATAATATGTTTGGTTTTTGCGGAATACTCTTTTTTTCTAAATAATTAGGAAACCAACTTGGTTCTGAATATTTTTTTGTAGCATTATCCAAACAATCAGCAATATAATAAACTCCGTCCCTAAAATAGCTCTCCACCACTACAAAATCGCCGTTTTTTAGGTGCATTGTATCGCTAATTAATTTAAACGAAGTATCGCCTATATCAAAAGTCCAAATCGTCTCACGGGTAGAATTTACTTTTACTTCGCCACCACTAACAGAAGTTTCGGCTTTTACGCCACTTCCAGTCAATGCCAAAAAATGACCATATCCCAGCCCAAACTGCGGACCTCCACCTGAAACCTTAGTATTTACTTCTATCGGAGTTCTACTGACTTGAAAATCTGTTACAATTTCCCTTTTGACATCTTCGATATATCCCCAAAAAAACATAAAAATCCTTTCGAAAAAAATTGTTTATTATACCCCCCCCCATTAAAATTTTCTGAAAATTTGGTGAATTAAAATAATTCTTAGAAATTTAAACATTTGTTTCAAATTTTACACTTAGTTTTTGGCGTATTTATTCCTTTTCACACAGATTGCTAATTTTGAGATTACGGGGCAGTATTTCGGGCTTGTGGCAGCGAAAATAGTATAAAAATAGCGTAAATTTAAGCAAACGAAAAAAAATTTAAATAAAAAATTTATATGAAATTTAAAAATATGCAAAATTTTACATTAAATTTTGCATATTTGGTAAAATTTGGCTAAATTAGTGCAAATTTAGCCAAAAACAAAATTTATTTCACAGGCAAGACATCATCGACATCGATTTCTACGCCGACTAAATCCTTATCCACCTCGCCGACTATGCGGATTTTGGTATCAGGGCTCACGACTAGGCCGTTCCAGTCATCATCGTCGATATCTACGGTGATAGAGGCGCCACTTTTATCCACAAATAGATATTTATCGTCGTTATTTAGGCGTTTTTTGATATTTCCCACTAGGGTTACCTTCGTATCATCGCGCAAATCTTTCGCCTCTTTGACGCTAACTACGCGGTATGATTTGGCGCCGTATTCGACAAACTCGCCCTTGCTGCTGCCATCGCCTCCGACAAAACCGCCCTTTGCCAAGGCAAATGCGCAAACTGCGCTAAGGATTAGAAATTTTTTTACCATAATTCGCTCCTTTTAAGAAATTTTTTGTGTGATTTTACAATATTTGAATTAAACCTAAATTTAACGAATTTTTTTAATTTTAAAATTTGAAATTTTATACATTTTCGAGGGGGCATGCTCGCTAAATTTCTCATCTACGATGATATCTGCGATATCCCTAGCATACTCCTCGTCGAATTTCTCGCCGTGCAAATTCGCCGAGCTCGAATACATCGCGCCAAATTGTCGCAGAAATTTCGCATGCTCACAACCTTGCACATAGCGAAGTGAAATTTGATTTGGGTAGATGAAGGTCGATTTTTTCGCTCTTCGCACGAAATTTTTAAATTTTTCTGGCACGCGTGCTAAGGTTTTTAGCTCGTTTAAATTCGCCGTGGTTAGCACGCAAGGAGTGTTTTTGGGGCGCATTTTCGCGCGGTTAATCTGCATAAAGTCCTTGCTTAAAAATCCGGCTGTGGTGTCTGTCTGGGCTAGGTAAATCATAGCGGAAGTGAAATTTCGCCCGAAATTTGGGCGAAATTTTTATTTGTAGTTTGTGATTGCGCGAGATAGGATTGCCTCGGCCTTGCTAGCGTCCTCGAAATCCTTGACCTTCACCCATTTGCCAGGCTCTAATGCCTTGTAAGTTTCAAAGAAATTTTTGATTCTATCAAGGGTGATTTTTGGCAAATCGCTTAGAGATTTGATATTGTCATATCTAGGGTCGATTTTGCTAACCGGCACGGCTAGGAGTTTTTCGTCCATTCCGCTCTCATCTTCCATAACCAAAACGCCGATTAAGCGGCATGGGATAACTGAGCCTGCTTGAAGCGGGTATTCATTTAGCACCAAAATGTCCGCTGGATCGCCGTCATCTGCTAGTGTATTTGGCACGAAGCCGTAGTTTGCAGGGTAAAACATCGCCGAATACATAACGCGATCGACGCACACTGCACCGCTTTCTTTGTCGATTTCGTATTTTATGTTTGAGCCGTAAGGGATTTCGATTACAGCGTTGATTTTATCAGGGTTTGAACCTACTTTGATTTTAGAAATATCCATTTTTTATCCTTTTTATTAAATTTGTAAATTTACCACGCACTTATAGAAAATCCCGTGAAAACTCCGCCACCACCGCTGTTTCCTGCTGCGCTCACGGATTTTTTGGCTTCACAACCAACGCAAAAAACCAAAACAGCAAAAACAGCGAAAATTCTAAGGCAAAATTTCATGCCAAATTTGGGGCTAAATTTCACGAGAATTCCCTAAATTTCACTCATTAGCCAATGATTTTTTTCGCGATTATATCGTTGATATCTTCGACGATTTCTTCGATTGTGCGTTCGCCATCAACTGAGTAAAAAATCTCTTTTTTGCCGTAAAATTCGCGGATTGCGCCGATTGGTTCGTTGAAGACTTTCATGCGGTTATAAAAGACTTGCTCGTTATCATCAGCTCCCCTTGCACGACCCAAAACGCGCTCTTTGGCTGTGTTTTCGCTAACTGCAACTTCGATTACTGCGCTAAGCTCGATCTCATCGTCGCTTTTTAAAACTTCGTCGAGTTTTGTCATTTGCTCCACGCTTCTTGGGTAGCCATCGATGATGATAAAATCTTTTGGCGAGCTTTTAATCGCAGAAGTTATCGTGCCTACAACCACTTCAAGCGGGACTAAATTTCCAGCTGAGATAAAGCTGTCGATTGTTTTGCCTAGTTCGCTACCACTTGCTACCTCTGCGCGAAGCAAATCGCCAGTAGAGTAGTGAGCGATACTCTCGTTGTTTTGCGCGATCAAGCTAGCGTCTGTGGTTTTGCCACTGCCTGGTGCGCCGATGATTAAAAATAGATTTTTCATTTTTTATCCTTTAAATTTATTCTAAGTCCTAATTCTTGGAGCTGTTCGCTACTAACCTCGCTTGGAGCCTTTGTCATAGGGCATTGCGCTCTTTGAGTTTTAGGGAAGGCAATGACATCTCTAATGCTACTTGATTTAGTTACTAACATCATAAGTCTGTCAAAGCCAATCGCGATACCGCCGTGTGGTGGTGCGCCAAAGCTAAGCGCGTCAAGCAAGAAGCCAAATTTTTCTCTTTGCTCGTCTGGCTCGATTTTAAGTAGTTTAAAGACCTTTTCTTGGATATCGGCTTTGTGGATTCTGATACTTCCGCCGCCAAGTTCTACGCCGTTTAGCACGACATCGTAAGCGATAGAGGTGATTTCTTCCATATCTGGCTCATCGACATTGTTTGGCATAGTAAATGGGTGATGCATTGCAGAGTAGCTTCCGTCGTCGTTTTGCTCGAACATTGGGAAATTTACAACCCACAAAAATTCGAGTTTGTTCTCGTCGATAATACCAAGCTCGTTTGCAAGAAAAAGTCTAAATCTACCCATATAATCAAGCACGATTTTTTTCTTTCCAGCGCCGAAAAATACGACATCGCCGACTTTTAGGTTGCAGCGTTTGACTAGCTTGGCCACATCTGCTTCATCGAAAAATTTAACCAAAGGTCCTTTAAGGCCATCTTCTTTGACTTGGATAAATGCTAGGCCTTGTGCGCCAAATTTACGCACATATTCTTCAAATCTTTGCATTTGGCGTTTGCTAAATTTCAAATCTCCACCCTCGACAACAAGGGCTTTTACACGGTTTTTCTTGGTGTCTTTTGCAATATTAGCAAAAATTTCATTATTTGAACGCGCGAAAATATCAGCCACATCGATAAATGGCATACCAAAGCGAAGATCTGGTTTATCGCTACCGTAATTCTCCATAGCGTCTTTGTATTCCATTACGCGAAATGGAGTTGGAATATCGTGACCACAAGCAGCAAAAATATCCTTCAAAAATGTCTCAGCGACCTTCATTACATCGTTTTGATCGCAAAAGCTCATCTCGACATCTATTTGGGTAAATTCTGGCTGGCGATCTGCACGCAAATCCTCATCACGGAAGCATTTTGCCACTTGGAAATATCTATCAAATCCAGAGCACATTAAAAGCTGTTTGAAAAGCTGTGGGCTTTGCGGAAGTGCATAAAAGCTACCCGGATAAACACGACTTGGCACCAAATAATCCCTCGCACCCTCTGGCGTAGCGCGAGTTAGCACAGGGGTTTCAACCTCGACAAAACCAAGTCTATCAAGCGCATTTCGTGCCGCAATGGCTGCTTTTGAACGCATTGCAAAGCGCTCAAATTTATCGCTCGTCCTTAAATCCAAAAATCTGTATTTTAGGCGAATTTCCTCATTTACACTTTCATCTCCGATGACAAATGGCAATGCACGGCTTGGATTTTCGATGATTAGCTCATCGACTACGATTTCAATCTCTCCGGTTTTTAAATTTGGATTTTCCAAACCCTCGCCTCTGGCGCGCACTTTTCCGTTTGCGCGCAAAACATATTCGTTTCTGACATCGTTTGCTATTTCGTAAGCACTTTTGCTATCTTTTGGATCGCATACTAGCTGTAAAAGTCCGCTTCTATCGCGCAAATCGATGAAAATAACGCCACCATGGTCGCGGTAAGAATTCACCCAACCACAAACGCTAACATTTTCGCCGATATTTGCTTTGCTTAGATCGGTGCAATAATGACTTCGCAATGTGTTCTCCTTAAAAAAAATAATTAAAACCAATGATTATATTTAAATTTTGCTTTTACAAAGCTAATTTTTTATAAAATCGCGCCATGGAAAATTTAATCGCATTACAAAAAAATTTAAAATTTGTCGGAATCATCGCCAAAACAGAGGCGGGAATTTTGCCTATTATGGAGGAAATTTCTAAAATTTTGTGCTTGGGGGGCATTGAAATTTTATGCGAAAAAACCTGCGCGCAGTATTTTGGCAAAACTGGATTTAGCATAGATGAGATTTTATCTCGCACCAAAGTTTTAATCAGCCTTGGAGGGGACGGCACGCTAATTGGCGTAGCTAGAAGCGTGCTAAAAAAAGGGGCATATATAATAGGTGTGAATGCTGGCACACTTGGCTTTCTAACAGACATTAAAAATAGCGAATTTAGCGCATTTTGGCGCGAATTTATGGCTGGGAAATTTAGGCTAGATAAACTGCCTGTTTTGAGCGTGAGTTTGGAGCGCAAAAATGGCGAGAAGCTCGAAATCAGCGCATTTAACGATATGGTTATCACGCGCTCTCATATCTCGTCAATGGCGAAAATCGACGCGTTTTTGGACGATACGCACTTTAACACATACTATGGAGACGGCGTCATAATCAGCTCGCCAGCGGGTTCGACAGCGTATAATATGAGCGCAAACGGCGCGATAATCTACCCGCTTTGCGAAGTTTTCGCTATAACGCCGATTTGCTCTCACAGCCTGACCCAACGCCCACTAATTTTGCCAAAAAGATACAAACTAGGCTTCAAAAACAGCGGAAATTCCGAGCTTTGCGTAGTCATCGACGGGCAAAATTTTTACAATATGGACGAATTCAAAAGCGTGGAAGTGAAAATTTCAAAACACAAATCCCAAATAATCCGCGCTAGTTCATACGATTATTTCGCGGTTTTGAAGGAAAAATTGCGCTGGGGACATGCTGGATGTTAGAGAGAGTGTATATCAAAAATCACCTTAGCTTCAACGAAATCGAGCTAAATTTCGCCCCAGGGCTAAGCGTATTTACCGGTGTGAGCGGTGCTGGAAAATCTGTGCTAATGAACGCGATTTTGGCTGTGTTTGGGCTAAGGGAGGCAGAAGCGAAGATCATAGAAGCCGACATTAGCCACGAATTTGGGCTTGATGAGTTTGGCATAGAAAACGAAACGCCGAATAATTTCCGCATTTTGCGGGATAAATCCGTGCGGTATTTCATAAACTCGCAACTAATTTCAAAGAAAAATTTGACCAAAATCGCGGGCGAATATGTGAAATTTCTAGGCGCAAAAAATGCCGACGAGATAAACTCTACCTCGCTTTTGGAGTTGCTTGATTTTATGATTTGCAAAAACGATAGCACTCATGGCGCAAATTTAGCGAATTTTAGGGCTAAATTTAGCGAATTTTTAAGAGTGCAAAAAGAGCTTAGAAAAATCGAAGAAGAAGAAAACAAAATCGAAGAACTTAAAGAATTTGCCAAATTTGAAATCGAAAAAATCGAGCAAATTTCGCCTAAAATCGGCGAATATGAAGAGCTTTTAGCAGTCAAAAAAAAGCTTAGCAAAAAGGATAAAATCGAAGAACTTTGGGGGAGAGCCGAAGGGATTTTCGAATTTGAGCGAAGCGTGATAGAAGCGCTAAATCTAAGCGAAATGGATAGCGCATTTTTCGAAGATAGCATGAACGAACTGCGCGTAAAAATGGAAAGCTTAAATCTCGACGAACTAGATGAAATCGATATCGAGGCAGTGTTAAACAGACTAGAAGCGCTTTCTAGCCTAAACAAACGCTACGGCGACATTGCCGGCGCGCTTGACACGCTTGAAAGGCGCAAAATAGAGCTAGCGCACTACGAGCAAATCAGCTTCGAAAAAAGGGATTTGACCGCGAAATTTGGCGCGCTAAATTTGGAAATTTCAAATTTAGCTACTCTTATCAGCGCAAAACGAAAAACAAATAAAAACGCGCTAGAAAGCCTGATAAATCGCTATTTGGGCGATTTGTATATGCCTAGCGTGAGGCTGGAATTTTTAGAGCAGAGCTTGGAAGCAAACGGCAGCGACGAAGTGCGCGTAATGCTAAATAATACCGAATTTAAAAATTTAAGCTCAGGCGAGACAAACCGCCTGCGCCTCGCCTTCATCGGGGCAAATTTGGAGATTACAAACCAAGGAAGCGGGATTTTAATCCTCGATGAGATTGATTCGAATTTAAGCGGAAAAGAGGCGATGAGTATCGCAACCGTGCTAGAAAAAATCTCGAAATACTACCAAATTTTCGCTATCTCGCACCAGCCACAGCTCAGCTCCAAAGCTCACTCGCACTTTTTAATCACCAAAAATGGCGAAATTTCGAGCGTAAAACTGCTAAATGAGAGCGAAAAAATCACAGAACTAGCCAGAATGATTAGCGGCGAGACGATAAGCAAGGAAGCATTAGAATTCGCCAAAAAGCTAAAAAATTAGCTAAATTTAAGCCAAAAATGAAACTAATTTGGTATATTTAATCTTTGTTTAATTTTAATTTGGCTATTTTGGCGTAAAATGTTTTGTTTATAAATTTTTAAGTGAGTTTTATGATTATTGATACACATTGCCATTTAGATGATAGTAGCTATTTTAGCGACCTTGACGCCGTAGTTCAAAGAGCAGGCGAGCACGATGTCGGCACTATCGTCATCCCTGGTGCTAGTATGTCGGATTTAGCGCGCGCTAGGGAGATTTCTCACACTTATACAAATGTATTCTTCGCTGTGGGCGTGCATCCTTATGAAATAGATGAATTTGACATTAATACGCTAAAAGAGTTCGCAAACGACTCAAAATGCGTGGGTGTGGGCGAGTGCGGTTTGGATTATTATCGCTTAAATGGCCTTAGCGACGAGCAAAAATCTAGCGAAAAAGCACGCCAAAAAGAGATTTTTTTGGCGCAAATTGAGCTTGCCAAAGAGCTAAATTTACCACTAATCGTGCATATTAGAGATGCAAACGAAGATGCTTATCAAATTTTAAAAACTCACGCAAACGGGCTAAATGGCGGTGTTTTGCACTGCTACAATGCAAGCCCACTACTCGCAAATTTAAGCGAATTTGGATTTTATTTTGGAATCGGCGGTGTTTTGACATTTAAAAACGCAAAAAATTTAGTCGAAATTTTACCAAAACTTCCACTTGATAAAATCGTCGTCGAAACAGACGCGCCATATCTTACTCCGCACCCTCACAGAGGCGAGCGCAACGAGCCAGCCTTCACGAGCCTTGTCGTGGATAAGATAGCCGAAATTTTGGATAAAGATGTAGAATTGATTAAAAGTATCACTACGCAAAATGCTTACAGACTTTTTGCAAATCAAATTAAAGGAGATTAATGAGAGTCATTAAAATCATTTTTTTGATGCTAATTTTCGCAGGTTTTGCGCACGCTAGCCAGTCAAAAATTTCACGGGTAAATCACGACTACATTATGAACGAATTTGGCATAGAAAACAACCTTTCAAGCCAAAAAGTCGTTGCTGACATTTACCGCTCTATCGATTCTTCGGATAAAAAATTATTCAAAGACATCATCACTTCACAAGCTCACAATGCCTTTTTGGTAAAAACCGAAATCGAAAGCATTGAAGCGCCTGAGTTTTTGCTCTACCTTGCTATGGTAGAATCTCACCTCAAAAACACCGTTACTTCGCACGCCAAAGCAGGTGGTATGTGGCAACTCATGCCTACAACTGCCAAAAATTTCGGCCTGCGTATAGATACACATGTAGATGAGCGTAGAGACCCCGCAGCCTCGACGGACGCTGCGTTTTCGTATATTTTGCATTTAAGACAAAATTTTGGCAAATGGTACACTGCCCTCATGGCGTATAATTGTGGTGAAGGCTGTATGAACAGAGCCATAAAAGCGGCTGGAAACGATGATTTAGGCACCCTACTTTCTAGCAATGCAGTGCCAAAAGAGACCAAAAATTTCATCAAGCGAATTATCAAATTCGCCTACATCGCCCAAAGCGATAGTATGCAAAAGGTGTTAAGATTCGAAAACGAGCCGTGGGCGCTAAAACGCATTGCCGTAGCCCCAGGCACGAAGCTAAGCGCGATTGCCAAACAAATCGGCATTTCGCAAACCCAAATGAATAGCTACAATGCACACATTACAAACGGCGTCTCACCGAGCAACGGCAAGTATTTTTTCTATATCCCAGAGAGCAAATATACAGAATTTGTCCTAAGCAGAGGCGATTTTCAGGCGTATGAACCAAACCTTATAAAAAATCGTCCAAAGCTAAGTTTTTCGAAATTTAAGCCTCAGCACGAGCATATGATCAAGGTCGAACAGATCGAAAAAACCACTCCGACATTTGCCTCTAAAACTGACGAAAAAATCCGCACAGTCGCAATGGCGTTTGATCTTAAATTTTAAATTCGGAGTAAATTTTGCATTTTAAAAAATCAATAATTTTTAGCGCGCTTGTCGCGCTAATCTTTGCTGGGTGTTTTTCATCACACAGAAATTATCCGTCATCTAGTCCTAGTTCAGGCTCAAAAGCCCCTAAAATCGGCAAAAACTCGCCTGCAACCATGCGCCCTTACAAGATAAATGGCAAAGCCTACTATCCCGAGCAGGTCAGTATCGGCGATACACAAACAGGCATTGCTAGCTGGTATGGACCGGGCTTTAACGGCAAAAAGACAAGCAATGGCGAGATTTACGATATGAACGCCATGACCGCCGCGCACAAAACCTACCCGATGAACACCATGGTCAAGGTCACCAACCGCGACACTGGCGCAAGTGCGACCGTGCGCATAAACGACCGCGGGCCGTTTGTGAGCGGGCGCGTAATCGACCTTAGCAAAAGCGCAGCCAATAAAGTCGGCGTCTTCGCCAAAGGCACGGCTCCTGTGAAGCTCGAAGTCGTGGGATTTTATGGTCAAACTATCAAAAAAGGCGCGCCAAATGCGACGATTGTGGGCGGAAATTTTATGGTGCAAATCGGAGCGTTTAGAAACCAATCTGGCGCAGCACGCTTCACGCGAGAAAACGACGCTCTGCACGGATATCCTAGCGTAATGCGCGAGTTCGACCTAGACGGCGCGCCGATTTATAGGGTATTTTTAAGCGGATTTAAAAGTGAGAGCGAAGCGCGCGATTTCATCGCCAGCGGCTCACTTCAAAACGCATTTTTCGTGCGTGAGTAAAATTTATGGCTAAATTTAGGCGAAATTTCGCCTAAATTTGGTTAAATTTATCCAAATTTTTAATCTTATCTTTTTTCACACGCTAACGCAATTTTTAAACACTGCCCCGATTCGTTTAGTCTCATAAAAAGCGGAAATTTATTACCAAAGATTATTTGCAAGGCTTGGAATTTCAAAAATTTAAAAGACAAATTAAGGGCGTTTGGTGGTTAAATTTAATCAATAAAGAGAGATTGATTTCGTGGTGTTTCATTATCAAAAATAATCAAAAATGATAAAATCAACCATTATTTTAACTACTGAAATTTTATGATTTACCACCTATCATCGCTTCAAAAGATTATTAAAAACCCATCGACCACACCTCAAAATTTTATCTCTTTAATGAAATCTAACGCATCGTATAATGTGCCCTTAAAAGTAGTATTTTTATATGCGAAAATGCAAATTTCATCCTTAAAATATTTTAATCTCTCGTAATGCCACTCATCTATGTCGCCCGTATCGCAAAAGTAGCAAAACTCGCCATTACGCCCTAGCATTTCATCGCCACCATAGCCTTTTAGCTTGATTTGCCACTTTTTATTCGGACAAGATGAAATTTTAAATTTTCTAAAATTTTTTTGATTTTTTATTTTGTATTGTTTGCGCTTTTCATCTGCTCGCAAAACGCAATCGCTAAAATCGCCTTTAAAAACCTCGCCATCTTCGAAAACAAAGCTTTTTCTGACCCCGTCATCCATATACTCGCAGACATAATCGGCGTAAATATCACCTATTTCACCACCGCACCAATCAAAAATTTTTTCGCATTTTTCATCAATTGCGATTACAAAAAATAATCCATCGTCAAAAACATAAAATTTCATATTTTCACCATTATAAATATTGTTTTTTTCAAAGAGAATTGATAAAAAGGCGAGATTTTAGCATTTTTGGCTTTGGTTTTCAAATACCTATGAAATACTAAAAATTATCTTTCAAAATTTATGCTATTTTTGTGTTTGTTTATTTTTATTTCAACTCACACGCCCCGTGTGGGGCGCGACTCCTGCGATTAAATTAAAATCACTATCTATGATTAATTTCAACTCACACGCCCCGTGTGGGGCGTGACGCTCCTGTTGCGCCCTGAATTGTGATTTGCTTAATTTCAACTCACACGCCCCGTGTGGGGCGTGACTTTACCAAATGAGCGAACATTAGCGTGGCTTAGATTTCAACTCACACGCCCCGTGTGGGGCGCGACGCCAGTTTGAGGCTCAAATACTTCCTCCCATGGAGATTTCAACTCACACGCCCCGCGTGGGGCGCGACTATTAACGCCAACGGAAATTTCATCATCACACGAATAATTTCAACTCACACGCCCCGCGTGGGGCGCGACTTGCTAGTTTTGCGATACGCACGGCTTCTTCGGCAATTTCAACTCACACGCCCCGTGTGGGGCGCGACATTACATTCTCCCTTTGGTGTTTTTAGTTTAATCAATTTCAACTCACACGCCCCGCGTGGGGCGCAACCTTTTAACTTGATGGTTTATTGGCCTTTTAATAATTTCAACTCACACGCCCCGCGTGGGGCGCAACCCCCATTTTAAGGGCATTTCGTAAGCAAAAAAGGATTTCAACTCACACGCCCCGCGTGGGGCGCAACGCTAGAACTATTGGCTACAAATCTAAAAATACAAAATTTCAACTCACACGCCCCGCGTGGGGCGCAACACATATAGAATTTTCATTTGACCCAGAGCCAAAAATTTCAACTCACACGCCCCGCGTGGGGCGCAACTTTTCGACATAGACAACACAACGCTAGAAATTAATTTCAACTCACACGCCCCGTGTGGGGCGCAACTTTAGCGACGGGCTAATCGCTGATATAATGCCACCAGATTTCAACTCACACGCCCCGTGTGGGGCGCGACCGTGATTGATAACGATAAAAAAATGCAACTTAAAATTTCAACTCACACGCCCCGTGTGGGGCGCGACTGTTTTGATTGTGTGTCTTTTTTGCGCCAAAGCCATTTCAACTCACACGCCCCGTGTGGGGCGCGACGCCAAAAGAGCCAAAGAGAGAAAAAAGCAAAAGAATTTCAACTCACACGCCCCGTGTGGGGCGCGACAATTGTGAAAATGTGTTAAAAATATGTAAAAATA
This sequence comes from Campylobacter sp. VBCF_04 NA7, assembly GCF_027737405.1. Classification (NCBI taxonomy): domain Bacteria; kingdom Pseudomonadati; phylum Campylobacterota; class Epsilonproteobacteria; order Campylobacterales; family Campylobacteraceae; genus Campylobacter; species Campylobacter sp. VBCF_04 NA7. Next base: position 111,846 of record NZ_JAOVTT010000003.1, on the reverse strand, counting down.
TTTCAACTCACACGCCCCGTGTGGGGCGCGACCATTGATATTGCCTTGCTTCATTGCTTCACTCGCAATTTCAACTCACACGCCCCGTGTGGGGCGCGACGCGAGTGCTATGACGGACAGCCATTTTTCAGCGATTTCAACTCACACGCCCCGTGTGGGGCGCGACGGCAGTATTGAAAAAGTTAGAGTATTTTGTATCATTTCAACTCACACGCCCCGTGTGGGGCGCGACATTTTTAGCCTTACCACTAAACGCAGTCGCACCAATTTCAACTCACACGCCCCGTGTGGGGCGCGACGAGAGAGCCAAAAGCAAAAGCAAGAGCCAAAAGCAAATTTCAACTCACACGCCCCGTGTGGGGCGCGACTAGCAAAAAATGCTATAACACTGGCGCAATAGGCATTTCAACTCACACGCCCCGTGTGGGGCGCGACTATACCTAACTATATCCCATACGACACAAATTGCAATTTCAACTCACACGCCCCGTGTGGGGCGCGACTAAAATTGCTTTTTTTGTGTAGTCGTTAATGCAATTTCAACTCACACGCCCCGTGTGGGGCGCGACCGTCTTGATAAGTTTGTGTTCCTATAGCAACATCATTTCAACTCACACGCCCCGTGTGGGGCGCGACCGCTCGTGCAACGGCAATTCACTCTGTCCCCGCATTTCAACTCACACGCCCCGTGTGGGGCGCGACTGATCTAACTGTTAAGACAAAAGCAAGCTTAATAATTTCAACTCACACGCCCCGTGTGGGGCGCGACCCATTAATCGCAAATACTCATAGCGTTCTGCTTCATTTCAACTCACACGCCCCGTGTGGGGCGCGACTGCCTAAAAATCGAAGTTTCAAAGCAGTCGCCCCGACTGGGGGCGGAAAATTTTGGCAAATTTTGCCAAATTCGGCGTATTTTACCATAAAATTTAGGCGAACCTCCGCAGGATTTCAAAGTCACCATAGGTTCGCCTAAGCAGTTGCGCTTTTATGATTTTTGGCTTTTGCGAAATTGCGAAAATAAATTTTATGACACGAATTATAGTATTCGGCTGTTTTGGCTCGTAGATTGCCACGCACGCTGTGCGCTCTCGCAATGACGGATTGGAGGCAATGGAATTTCTCTGGATTGCTTCGCTTCGCTCGCAATGACAAATAAAGCGTCTGGTTATGCAAAGTCGTAGATTACTTCGTCGCTGTCGCTCCTCGCAATGACAGCCGAAGCGCGCTCGCAATGACAAATCATAAGCACTTCATAGCTATAAAATTTGACAATAAGTTTTTAATGAACACGAATTTTGAAAATTTCTAAAATTTCAAAATTTCTAAAAATTCTAAAATTTAAAATTTCCCGCAAAATTTATCAAATTTCAAATTTTGCAAATTTTGCGAATTTCAAATTTCAAATAATTATCACCCCCTCCGAGTCGTAGCCCTTGTTTGCGCCGAAGTGCTCGACACGCTTTTTCCAGTCGTTGCCCAGATAATAAAAGCGCAAACTATCGCAGTCTTCGTCGATGAGCTTCAAAAGCTTGGCTTTGAGCTTCAAAAATTTCGAATAATCCAAATTCGCCTCAAATACCGAATTTTGCACCCTTTGGGCGTGGTTTTGGCACTCTTTGGCGACCTTGCGAAGGCGTTTTGCGCCACCTTCGCTTGTAACATTGACATCGTAGCTGATTATCACAAACATCTCTCCCCCTATTTCAGCAAAAACGCCGGATACTCATCTATCTCACCACGAACGAATTTAGCCAGTAGATTGCTCTGCACATAGGGCAAAAGGCCAAGCTCGATTTTTTCTTTCAGATATGGATGAGTGATCCCAGTGCGTTTTTTCTCTTGCCATGCGGTTATAAATTTTTTTCTGCCGTCTGTATTTAGCAAAACAGCGCCGCTAATCTGAGTTTCGAAGTCGCTTTCACCTAAAATTCGCAAATTTAAAAGTGTCAAAACAAATCTCTCAGCCAAAGCCCTTGCTTCTTCGACCAAATCACACGCTAGACTTGCCCTACCGCTACGCAGAGTGTGAAAAAAGCCGATATAGCTATCTAGCCCCACGGTTTCAAGAGCAGAAGCAAACTCGCTAGTAAGCAGCGTATAGGCAAACGAAAGCGTGGCGTTTATGGGATCAAGCGGCGGACGGCGAGAGCGAAATTCAAATTTAAAAGGCACTTTTTCGTTTGTGATAAGTTTATCAAATATACTAAAATACGCACTCGCACAGCTTCCTTCGATACCGCGGATTTCATCAGCATTTTTGGCTTCGTAAAGCGAAAGTGTGCCAGTGCGTAAAACTTCCAAAACAGCCAAAATTTCGCTATCATCTCGCAAATTTGGATTATCGTGCAGGGTTCGTTTAATCACAAAAGCTGAGTTTGCAAATTTTGCCGCTATGGAATTTTGCGTCAAATTTAATGCTTTTTCTCTGAATTTTTCAATCTGCGCAACTCGCAAAAATACATTTCCCTTCGCCCCGCTAATTACTTTGGCTAAAAATTTACCATTTGGAGAGATGAAATTTATAGGAATTTGCTTGTCGGCGCATTTGCCCATAAGCGCAGGCGAAACGCCCAAATAGCTAAAACAGACAACGCTTTCGATATTATCAAAAGGGATTTTAAATTTATCCATCCCGTCGATTTTGCAGACAAAATTTTCGCCTTCGAGCATTAAATAGGCGTTTTCATTGGTGATATAAAGGGTGTTTAAAAGCTTTCGCAAATTTGCTCCTTTATGCTTTTTTGCTTTTTTATTTTTGGCATACATAGATCTTTTAGCGAGCAACCACTACATTTTTGGGTTTTATTTATGGGTGGAATTTGCCCCAAATTTAGCAAATTTCGCATTTCTTGCAGGCTAGATTTTAGCGTCGCTTCAAATTCGGCGAAATTTTCATTTAAGGGCAAATTTACCCGCTTTTTGCAATCTGCGTAATAAATCACCCCTTTTGAATTTGTGTTGAAAACAAAATCAACGCAAATTTTTTGAGCGAAAACCTGCATCAAATCGTCGAAATTATACGAAGTATTTTTGGGTGCGCGGGGTTTGTATTCTACTATGCAAACCTCATCGCCTTTTATTTCTAACACATCTACTACGCCAAAAAGCCCATAAATATCGTTATAAACCTGCACGGCAGTAAAGATTTTTTTACCCAAAGAGCTAAAATTTTCTCCACTATGGACTCGCTCGTGCAGTAAATTCGCCTTTGTGACAAAGTAGTTTTCAGCCCAAACCTTGCCGATTTCGAGCAGTCCCCAGCGGTGGGGACAATACAAAAAATGCTGTAACGAGCGAATAGAAATCTCTATCATAAATTTCCGTCGATTTTCTCGCTAAGACCCACGCCTTGTGGCAAATTCGCACTATCTACGCAAATTTCATAATCATTAAATTCGCGCGGTGGATTTTCATTTTTTTGAGCGATTTTAATCAAATCAAAAAGCTTATGCGATGGCGCATTTCCAAGCACTCCGTCGTGTTTGAAAACATAAAGCTTTCGCATACACATCTTGCCACGCGCTGCACTATGGTCTTCTTCAAACATATTGATTATCGCCTGCCACAAAAGCTCCAAATCTGCTTCATTAAAGCCTGTTTTGTTTGCCAAATTTGCACTTACATAGCCCTCTGCCCTAAAAAGCGCGTAAGGAATTATGCTTTTGCGCCCCATTTCGTTATCTTTGTTACCAAAGTCTTTGTCTGTCGTTACGGCTTGTCTAGTAATGGTAATTTCGTTTATAAAAATCGGCGAAATGCTTCTAGCGAAATTTATCTGCACAGGGCCTCTCACGATACCGCAAGGATTATCGCCAGTGCTCATCACTGCACCGAATGCGCGCACATCAAAGTAGTTTTTGCAAGCAAAATTTCTAGCTTTTTTGACATCGTCTTTGTTGGCGCCTTTTTTGCCTTTTTCAAGCCCTGCTTCATCGTAAATAGCGCTAAATTTCGAATTTAGCGAACTATCCATTTTCACAAGGATATTATATCCAGCCTCGCCGCTCTTAGTAAGCTCGACAAAGTTGCGAATTTTGCGTTTGATACATACATCGCTAACTAAGCCATAGTTTGTCTCTATATCCATTCTTGGTGCGTTTGCATTATCTGGATCGCCGTTTGGGTTGCCGTTTGTAATGTCAAAAAGCATTACGAATTCATACTTATTGTTCATCTTTGTCTCCTTTTTTGGTATAAAAATCTTGGATTTGTTGATAATAGCCTAAAATAAATTTACCCTGCTCGTCTAGTAAAAGCGTCTTTTTAAACTCACTTCCTAATTTATCCATTATTTCGCCCACAAGCTTTTCATAAAAGACCACAAAGGCTTCTTTGTCTATCTTTTTTAGATGAATTCCATAAAGCCTTAGCAGATTTGGGAAAACAGCGGCTGGATTTGACATAGCCGAGCCAAAATATGCGTCTTTGATAGTGCGATTTAGCCCACCGCCACTGGCTTTTTCTTGCACCTTTTCAAGCACAGCAAAAAGCCTACCACACAAATATGCGTGGTTTAGATTTTCTTTGTCTAATGACATTTTGATCTCCTCTCTTTGATTATTTAACCTTGATTTTCTATTTAAATACGCCTTTATGATACCTGCTTTGATTTGGGTTATATTTTTGTCTATTTTTGCCCTTAAAATCGCCTTTTCGAGCAAAAACGCAGGATAATTTGCACCTTGGACTATGCTTTCGAAAATTTTTACCCCAAGAGATGGGTCAAGTGCTTCGTCGCCACTGTTTGGCGATTTTAATTCATTTTTTAGTTGCCAAAGCGGGATTTTTTTAAATTCATTGCTAGTTTGCAAATCTTGCTGATGAGTGGCGATGTTTTCCAAAACCTTGGCAAAGGCGTTTTTGTAGATAAATTTAAGCGAAAGCCTGCTGGCGTTTGGCTTTATGCCGAGTATGTAGAAATTGGTATTTTCGTCTATCCCTTGCACATTTAGCTGTTCTTTTAAAAGATTTGCTTCTCGTGCATTTTTTAGCAAATTTAAAATCAAATTTTCCAAATTTTGGCTATCTAATTTATCGCCAAATAAAGCACTCATCAAATCTTGCGCCTTTTCGTTCGCGTCACTTGCCCAAAAAATTATCGTCAAATCATCGAAAAATATATGATTTTTTGGCGAAGATAGCAAAAAATTTAGGCTTTGAGTGTATTTTTTCATAGCAAGTTCTGAAATATTGCTATTAAAAGCTTGCGATTTAGCGTAACTCTCATCGCACGGGTTGTTAAACGATACTAGCGAAGTCCCGCTTGCTTGTCCGCCTTTTATACCTGAGATTTTATTATGAATCCTAGCAAGTGATAAATTTTGCCCTAAAATAGCACATTGCGATTTGATTTCATCTTTATTCTCGCTATCTTGCGTGAATTTTGCCTCCCATTTTTCAAGCACGGCTTTATCATCGTGCAAAAGCCTATCTGGCGCACCACTTAGACAAAATGCAAATTTAGCAGTTGATAACTTTTTGCCCAAATTTAGCAAATGCTCGTTTTTAACCTCATTTTGCGGTTCCCAGTTTTGTATAAATTTTGCAAAAGCCCGCGCCAAATCAGAATTTATATCACTAAAAAATTCCAAATTTTTACTTACAAAATCATCATGTGATTTTTTGGCTTTTTGCGTTTTATCATTTGGCGTAAGTTCGTCGTTTTCGTAATTTAGACCAAAAATATACAAACTCCTATGCTCGATTATATTTGCGTCAATTCCAGGTTTTTGTGAGCGTTGTGGCATGATTACGCTTTTTGATTTTAGAACTTCTTTTTTGCCATTTTGGACTTTTTCTTGGATATTTATTATGTTTTGCATTTCGCCACCTAGCGACAGACAAATCAAATAATCAACCTCCACACTGCTATATCCGTCTTTTATCGCCCTGCCCTTGCTCGCTAGGACATCGTAATACTCGCACAATGCACTAATTAGCATTTTAAATCTCCTTTGTAATCCGCTACATTGATTACACCGCCCTTCATACGCGGACGATAATAAAGCGCCTCTGCGCTGTCGCTAAATCGCGGATTTTCCCAGTCGTTATTTATCGGTTTGCCCCCGTCTTTAAATTTCAAAGTATAAAGCATAAAGCCCAAATCAACTTCGCCCAAATTTAAAATTTCTGGCGAAATTTGCGAGTAATCAAACTCGCTCACTAATCTAATCTCACGCGCGCTAAACTCGCTACACCCAAGGCATGGCGTGCGAAAAACCTGCCCCTTTTCGAGTCTGCGACGCAAAATTTCAGCGTGTTTGATATGTGAGTTTTCCTCATTTTCGCTTTTTAGCCCTGTTAATTTCAGCCGAAATTCTATGCCGTATTTGACATTTTTAAGCGCCATTGTGGCTCTTTGATTTCTAGCTTCGTCTGCATAAATGCTGATATCATCGTCTTTGCCGTTCATTTGGGCTTTTATTTTGCTAAATAAAATTTTTTCTTTCACCTCATTTCGCCTAAAATTTATGAAATTTATCGGATTAAAAACGATAATTTTGTCGATTTCATAGCTAATGGCTGGTTTCCAGTAAATGCTTTTTAAAAGCCCTATTAGCGCACTTGGCGTTGGCACATCGTAGCTGACACGCTCGACTTTTAGCTCAGGGCGCGTCCAACAAGCAAAATCCCCACTTACGATAATCTTAAAACTATTCATAACGCTCCTTTAATCTATTATAAAATCCTTTGTTTCAAAGCTAATTCCCGCGTTTTTGTCATATAAATTTTCATTTTTTAAAACCCAAATTCCATTTATATTTTCAAGTGCATTTAAACTTTGCAAGGTTTGAAATTCATAAATTTTCACGCTAAAAGCGTAAATTTGAAGTTTTCGCATAAGAGAGCTTGAAATTTGAAATTTCAATTTTTCAATCAAATCTCTATTTTCATCGCAAGGCGCGATTATCGAAATATCATCGCTGTCGATTATGTTGAAATTCTCGGCATAATCTTTAAATTTGATATTTAGCAAATTTGAACAATCGGCGCAAATCATATTTTTCATAACCTTATCTTTTTCCATAAAAAATAGCTTTTCATAATATTCACTTATACATTTTGGCTCTAAAATATCGCTATATTTTTCTAGTAATCCGCGCGTGATTTCTGCATTTATCAAGCTAAATTTTGCATTTTCAAGCTCAAAAATATAAGTTTTACTCTCGCGTTTATCCCGCAAGCCCTCTCTATTGCACCTGCCGCCTGCTTGGAGTATATTATCTAGCCCAGATAGCTCCCTAAAAACAGCGCCAAAATCCAAATCAACCCCGGCTTCTATAAGCGAAGTCGAAATTACGATAATTTTTTGATTTAAATTTAGAGCTTTTCTTATCTCGTCGATATTTCTTTTTCTATCACTTGGCGTCATATAGGTAGAAAGATGAAAAATTCGAAAATTTTTGATATTTTTGGCGATTTTATAAAATTCTTTTGCACTTTTGCGAGAATTTACAACTATCAATGAGTTTTGATGATTTAGTGCTAAATTTATGATATTTTCCATACTTTTAGAGCCTAAATTTTCAAATTCACATTTTTTAAAAGCCCCAAATTCGCTTTTATCGCTTATCAAATCACGAATTTTAATATCCGTTTTGACAAATTCGGTGATTAAATCTCTAAAATTTGGCATAGTAGCCGTGAGAAATAGCGTAGTGGAATTTAGATATTTGCTTAAAAATACAACGCCTTCGAGGCAGGGTTGCAAATACTGCCTTGGCATCAAATGCGCCTCGTCAAAAATCAAAACGCTATCAGCGAAATTGTGAATTTTACGCAGTTTGGAGCGTTTGTTTGAGTAAAGCGACTCGAAAAACTGCACCGAAGTAGTGATGATAATATCGGCGTCGTAGTTTTCGCTTGCGTTTTTTGCGATATTTGCATAATCTTCATCCGCGCTCGCTTCGTCATAGTCAAATGTGCTTTGATGACGCAAAATTTGCGCACTTTCGCCAAAAATTCGCTCAAATTCGGCGTAAGTTTGATCGATAATGCTATTGTATGGAATAACATAAATTATCCGTTTTTTGCCCAAATTTATCGCCTTTTGCAGGGCAAATTTCATGCTCGTTAGGGTTTTGCCACTGCCCGTTGGCATATTTAAAAGATAAATTTGCGAATTTTGCGAATTTGTAAAAACCTCGCTTTGAATTTTGCTTCTTGCTTTTTGCAAATTTGTGTTTTGGGATTTTGATTTTAAATTTGCATTGATTTTTTCCAAACATTTTTCAAAATCACTTTTTAAGCTTTGAGGGTTTGTGCCGCTACAAAACTGCGCCGTATCGGTGCTATCTGCATCGACTAAACACGAAAAAATATAACGGGTAAAAAATGCAAATTTGCGGATTACAATCTCTCTATCTGGCGTTTCTTGAATAAATTTCGCCAACTCGCTATCGTCTAAATTTGGCAAATCAAATTCGTAAAAACTATAATCTTGCATTTTTCGCTTTAATCTAGCTTGAAGCGAACTATCATCTGGCGTATCGCTTACAAAGCCACCATTTGGGATTCCGCCGTGATGACCTGCTATGGCGTATTGCGCTATCAAAGAGCCAACTGGGTTTTGCGCGTATTTTTCACGCGCGCACTGCGCCCCACAAATCGAGTGTTCCACACGGATATTTTTGCCATTAATCCTTGCCTGAAAATCTTTTTGATATTTACCCAAATCATGCAAAAGTCCGCACAAATACGCTAGACTTTTAAAAGGGGCGGTAGCGAAATTTTCGCATAATATTGCTGAGTTTTGACTATGCTCTTTTAGGGTTTGAATATCGCCGTTTTCTCTTTTGTGTGCTATAAAAACCACAATCGCCCCCAAATTTTAAAAGCTAAATTTATCCGAGTGTGATTTTGATACCCAAGGCCCTGCAAACCATATCAAAAATTTCGATATCTAAATTTGGATTATATTCATCGAGTATGACAAAAACCTCTGCTCTCATATCCTCGCTATGACCTGGGTGCGCCTCGTCGTAGAGGGCCCCAACCAAATCAACAAGGCTAAAATTATCTATATTTTTCTGCCTCATTGCAGTTTTTAACTGCTTTGAAATTTGCCATTTGAAATTTTGCATTTAAGCTTGCTCGCTAGCTGGTTTTGCGAACCACTGCCACGCAAAAATCCCCACATAAATCGCCAAAGCGGCCCCATAGCAGATATATTCGCTACTGATGAAATCGAAATATCTCACGCACATATTTGGCACGAGCATTAGTGGCACGACGCATAGTAGCAATGCGCGCTCTAAGGCGTTGCATTTTTTCACAAACCAGCCTTGAAGCACGGAGCTAAACGCAAACATACCAATGAGCGCGCTAGCAAAAATAAGCGCGATTTGAGCGGGATCTGAGATCCATGTAATGCCCTTTGGATCCATTGGGGTGGTGATTGACTCGATTAAAAGAAGTTTGTTATTGAAAAAAAACGCAAACGGCAAAATCGCTGTTCGCAAATCATAAATAAATCCCTGCACGCCCACGATTACAGGGTTTGCCTTAGCAATACCTGCGGCGGCATACGCTGCAATTCCCACAGGCGGAGTATCATCAGCTAAAATTCCGAAATAAAACACAAACAAATGCACCGCAATCGCAGGCACAAGCAAATCATTTCTATCAGCTAAAATCAAAATCACAGGCGCAATTAGGCTAGAAACCACGATATAATTCGCCGTAGTCGGAAGCCCCATGCCTAAAATTAGGCTCATTATCGCCGTCATTAGCAAAATCAACAAAATATTATCCCCAGCCACAGCCTCGACTAGATCAGATAGCACAGCTCCAAGCCCAGTTAGCGAAATAGAGCCGATGATGACACCAGCTAACGCAGTGGCGACTGCGACTGTTACCATGTTTTTCGACGCTGCGACCATAGCCCAAAAAATATCGCTAAAACCTTGGATAAAATCTTGCCTTAAAATTTGCTCTTTGTAGATTAGTTTGCGAACCGGCTCTTGCAAAACCATTATGATAAATAGCACGCCAATCGCGTTAAATGCCGCTGCAAAGGCACTTTGCTTCAAAATCAAAAGCGTGTATAAAAGCACCATGATCGGGATTAAAAAGTGAATTCCGCTTAAAATTAGTTTTAGTTTTGAAACTCTTTTGTAGTTTGAATTTCCTTTAAGCCCTAGCTTACAGCTCTCCAAATGCACGATAAAAAATAGCCCCGCATAGCACGCAAACGCAGGAATTAGCGCAGCAATCATAATGTGCGTGTATTCCATACCCAAAAACTGCGCTATGATAAAGGCAGCCGCACCCATGATAGGTGGCATGAGTTGGCCATTTACGCCAGCTGCGACCTCGATAGCGCCTGCTTTGACTGGGCTAAGGCCTGCTTTTTTCATAAGCGGAATCGTAAAGGTTCCCACGGTAACGACATTTGCAGTCGAGCTTCCACTAACCATGCCAGTTAGCCCACTAGCAATAACGCTAGCCTTAGCTGGTCCGCCACGAAATCTACCCAAAAGCGCAAACGCTACATTTATGAAATACTGTCCCGCACCAGCGCGCTCTAAAAGCGAACCAAAAAGCACAAATAGATAAATATAATTTGTGCTAACTCCCACAGGCACGCCAAAAACGCCCTCTGTGGTAAGAAACATGTGTCCGGCTAGCTTTTCGATACTTGCGCCGCGGTGCGCGATGACATCTGGCATATACTGCCCAAAATAGCAATACAGCAAAAACAAAAATGCAATTATCGGAAGCGCTAAGCCCATCATACGGCGCCCAGCTTCGAATAAAACAAAAATTCCTAAAAACGCAATTACCACATCTCTTTGCAAATAATCGCCTGGCCTTTGCGCAATCCCGTAAAAATCAATCGCAGGATAAAGTATCGCAAATGTCCCCACAGCCAGCAAAATATAATCATAAAATGGTATGTAAAAATGCGCCTTAGAGTGCGAACGAGCAGGAAAAAGAGCGAAAATGATAAAAATCGCAAATCCTAAGTGGATAGATCTAGCGCGCGTGCCATTTATCGGAAAATACGCGATATAAAGCTGAAAAACAGCCCACGCAAAGCACACTAGCGTCACAAGCCAAAATAGCTTTTTCGACGAAAATTCTCTACTTTTTACCTCTAATACCTGCTCGTCTTTTTTCATCTACTGCCTTATTTTAAAATTCCAGCTTCTTTAAATACCGCCTCAGCCGCTGGGTGAAGTGGTGCACTAAGACCTTCGATTAGGGATTCTTTGCTAACCAAATTTAGCGCAGGGTGAAGCTGTTTATACTCGTCAAAATTATCTAAAATAGCCTTTACAATCGCTCTTACAGCTGTATCGCTCTCGCTCTCATCAGCGACTAACACAGCCTTTACGCCAATCGTCGTAGTATCGTAATCAATCCCCTCGTAAAGGCCTTTTGGAATCACGCCTTTTGCGAAATATGGGTATTTTTCTACGATTTTATCAGCTGTGGCTTCATCAATGCTAACCAAATCAACTGGCATAGATGTCGCTACATCGATGATATTTGCGGTTGGGTGTCCTACCATAAAGAAATATCCGTCGATTTTCTTATCTTTTAGCGCCATTGGGCACTCTTGCACGGTTAGCACGCTTCGTTGCGCCATTTTAGCTAAATCAATGCCGTATTCATTAAAAATCAAAGTGCTTGTTACTTCATTTCCGCTACCTGGATTTCCTAAATTTATCTTTTTGCCATCTATGTCAGCATAAGCCTTGATTCCACTATCTCTTGCAACTACGAAAGCCAAAAGCTCAGGATAAATCGAAATAACTGAGCGAAGTTTTGGATTTGGCTCGCCCTCGAATTTGCCCTTGCCATTGTATTTGTCATAAACGACATCGCTTTGAACGAAGCCGAAATTTAGCTCTTTTTTAAGGACATTATTGACATTGTATGTCGATCCGCCTGTGGATTGAACTGAGCATTTAAAATTTTTATCGGTATTTACAAGGCGACAAATCGCAGTGCCCACAGGATAGTAAGTCCCTGTCATTCCACCTGTGCCGATATTGATAAATTCTTTCGCACTCAAACTACCTGCAAACATCGCTAACGCAGCGACACCAACACAAATTTTTCTCATATTCCCTCCTTGTGAAATTTAAGCTGATAAGTATTGCTAAATTTGGATAAAATTCTAATAAAATTTAGCCATTTTCACAACAAAATTTTATCATAAGCCGATTTTAAATCCAGCATTTGCCTGTGTTCTTTCACATCATGCACCCTGATGATACTTGCGCCATTTTGGACTGCTAGCAAATGCAAATACAAAGACCCAGACAATCTCTCTTCCACGCTTGATTTGTGGTAAAAATCAATCACGCTTTTTCTGCTAGCCCCCACCAAAAGCGGTTTTCCATGGTGCAAAAAATGCTCTAAATTTTTGATTAAAATCAAATTTTGCTCAGCCGTTTTGCCAAAGCCAATCCCCACATCCAAAATCACATCTTCCACGCCAAGCTGGACGATTTGCGCCAAATTTCGCGCGAAAAACTCATCAATTTCGCCTAGCAAATCATCGTAATGTGGCGAGTTTTGCATATTTTGGGGCGAATTTTGCATGTGCATTAGGCAGTATTTCGCGCCGTAATTTTTGATAACACTGATTAAATTTAAATTTGCGCTAATGTCGTTTATAAGGCTAAATCCGTGATCTAGCGCGAAACGGGCGCAGTATTTATCAAAGCTATCAAGGCTAAATTTGACCTTTTTGTGTAAATTTTGCCTATAAATTTCGCTTATTACGCCATTTATGCGCGCAAACTCTTCTTCCCCGCCACAATACACGCTCCCAGGACGCGAGCTAACCCCGCCAATGTCGATATAATCGGCTCCATCTTCAATCATCTTTTCAATTTTTGTGATTGCTTCGTTTAAATTTTGGGTGCGAGAAGCGGGATTGAAACTATCGAAATTTAGATTTAAAACCCCCATAATCTCGCAAATTTTGGGTTTTTTGAAATTTTGCCCCAAAAACTGCGCCAAATTTTTTAGCCCAAAATCCTGCGCTTTTTCTTTTTTTGAGAGAATTTCAACCTGCTTATCGTTTGCAATCAAAAGCGCGTCTGAGTTTGCTCCGCCTGTGATCACATGCTCAGCCGTTACGAGCTCTGCGCCTATGCTAAGGGCATCTTGCTTTAAGATATTTGCCGCAGGGGTGCGTAAATCTTTGATATAAAAAAAGTTCAAATTTGATTTTTTGCGCATGATTTTCGCACCCTCTTTTGTGCAATTAATGCGCGCGCAAAGCGCCATAAAATCGGCACTATTTGAAATTTTAAAAATTTTCATTATTTGCCTTTGATTATCAAAAATAGCGGTGGCAATACAGCGTGGGATTTGGCGTTGTGTTCGACGAGATAGACGAGCTTATTTATGTGTTCTAGCTCGGCTTGGCTAAATTTAATCCCTGCTTCGAAGCACTCGATGACAAGTTGCATGACAAGCGATTTTAGGGCAAATTTATCGAGTGAGCCGACGCGTTCTTTGTTTATGCACTCGTTAATAAACGCATCAATCTGCCTCAAATCTATTTTTCGCAAATTTAGCCCCGTGCGCTCGCGCTTTTTCTCGCCAAGCAAATTTTGCACCATTAGCCTAGATCTAATCGTCGGCAGTAGCAGTGTAATCGAGGGCGCAACGAGGAAAAATATGGTATTGCGCGGTGGCTCTTCTAGGATTTTTAAAAGCGCGTTTTGCGCCTCATCGCGAAATTTAACCGCGCTAATTACGATGATTTTGTTTTCTACCTCGGCGATATAGGCTTCGTCGATTATCTTTCTAGCTTCGTCGATTTTGAGCTCATCGCTTTCGAAAAAGCGCAAATTTTTAGGGGAAAATTCAGATAGAATTTTTGCTTTAAAACCAGCATAATCGTTCGTTATAAAAATTTGATTAATGAGTTTCAAAGCACAACTTCACCAAAAAGCACCGCGTCGATACTTTTGTTTAAAATTTTAAAGAGTTGAAGCAGTTTGATATCTAGGCTCTCATCATTTTCGCTTAGCTGAAAGCTGTTTGGCAATGCCTCGTCGATGAGCCACAAATAGCTATCCTCGTGGCTTTTGGCTATTTTGGCGTAAGTGTGATCGCCCCTGCCTATGTAAAAATAAATGAAGCCGTTGCTAAATGAGAGCGAGAGCATATCATTTAGCAAAGCGACCTGTTCTTGGGAGGTAATCTCTTGGTTATAAAGCGATGAAAACTCGAAAAATGGCAGAAGCGGTCTGGTGTTTTTGCTATCGTTTATCTTGCTGACGATATATTCACCAAACCACCTTCTCTCATCATCGCACATCACCACAAACGAATACCCGCTATATAGCAGACGCATTTTTGTCGCTAATAGCGGTATCCAGTGCTCTTTGCGATTTTCGAGCCACTCCATATCTCGCTCGTTTTGCAGAGTTTTAGCGCTCCAAGTGTATAAATCTTGCATTATTTATCCAAATTATATGCTTTATGCAAGGCTCTAACTGCTAGCTCGCCGTATTTTTCAGCCACAATCATCGAAATTTTAATCTCGCTAGTTGAGATCATTTGGATATTGATACCCTCAGCTGCTAGTGTGCGAAACGCTAGCGAAGCGATACCGCTGTGGCTTTTCATACCCACACCCACGATTGAGACCTTTACGACCTCATTATCGCTTTCGATTACGCATTTTGGATTAGAAATTACTGAGCGCATGATTTCTAGGGCTGGTTCCATTTCGTTTTGTGGGATCGTAAAGCCTAAATTTGTCGCTCCGTCAATGCCGATATTTTGGACTATCATATCTACATTTATCTCTTTTTGCGCCAAAGATGAAAAAATCTCAGCCGCAACGCCCGGTCTATCATCTACGCCTCTGATTGTGATTCTTGCTTGATTTCTATCTAATGCTATTCCGCTGATTACTGCGTCTTCCATATTTTCTTCTCCTGTTATTAGTGTTCCTTGGTTGTTATTAAAACTACTTCTAGTTACCAAATTTACTTTAAGCTTTTTGGCTAACTCCACGCTACGATTTTGCAAAACCTTAGCCCCCATGCTAGCAAGCTCTAACATCTCTTCATAGCTGATTTTATCGAGTTTTTTAGCCTTTGGCTCGATGCGTGGATCGGTCGTATATACTCCATCGACATCTGTGTAGATTTCGCATGTATCAGCATTTATCGCCCCAGCTATCGCCACAGCAGATAGATCGCTTCCACCTCTGCCAAGAGTAGTGATATCGCCCTCTTCGGTAATGCCCTGAAATCCCGCTACTACGACGATTTTGCCCTCTTTTATGGCTTTATTCATATTAGTCGGATCGATAAAGCTAATGCGAGCTTTGGTGTGCATTGTATCGGTTACGATACCAGCCTGTCTGCCAGAAAACGCCACCGCAGGGTAGCCTTTTGCATTTAGCGCAAGGGCTAAAAGCGCGCTAGTAACCCTCTCACCAGCACTTAGCATCATATCCATTTCGCGAGTGTTTAGATCTTTTGTAAAATACTCTCCATACTCGACCAATCTATTTGTAACGCCACTCATCGCAGATACAACTACGACTAAATCATGGCCTTCGTTTTTAGTCTTTATCACGCGCTCGACAACCGCTTCTATGCGCTCTAATGTGCCTACGCTAGTGCCACCGTATTTTTGAACTATAAGCATTAAAGGTATCCCTCCTCTTTAAAATATTTTAAAACAAGCGCATAAATCGGCTTTTTGAAGTGATTTACATGCTTTAAAACTTGATTTGCATTTACAAATTTAAAATCATCAAATTCAGGCTTATGCGTTTTGATATCAAGCCCTTTTAGGCTTTTTAATCTTAGTAAAAAATACTTTTGCATTTGCCCGTCCCATGGGCGCATTTTTTGCGCCACAGCCTCCGGAAAATCGTAGCTGTGCCACTGCGGACACTCGGCTATGATATCAACATCATCTGTGCCTATCTCTTCTTTTAACTCGCGTAAAATCGCCATTTTTGGCGTCTCGCCCTTGTCGATACCGCCTTGGGGAAACTGCCAAGCCCCGCGTATATCACTGCGCTGGGCGATAAGCACATCACAACTAAACGGATACGAAGGCGCAAGCACGATAGCTGCGACATTTGGTCTGTAATTTTTCTCCATATTAGCTCTTTGAAAAAAATTTGCAAAATATTAGCGAAAATAGGTATAAATTTGGCTAAAATTCAAAGAATTTTTGCTAAATTTCGCCCTTTAAATTTGGCTAGGAAGAAATTTTGCATATTTATATTCATATCCCGTTTTGCACCTCAAAGTGCCCGTATTGCGCGTTTGGCTCACGCATGGACGCATTTAAATTAGCTAAAAACTACTTTGACGCGCTGGATTTCGAAATTTCAAATTTCATTAAAAAAAATAAAAATTTCAAAATTTCAACCCTTTTTATCGGCGGCGGCACGCCAAGTGTGGTATCGGCGCAGTATTATGAAAAGATTTTTGAAAAACTCTCGCCAAATTTCGCCCAAAACGCCGAGATTACAACCGAGGCAAACCCCAATTCTGCCAAGCCCAAATGGATAGAGCAAATGCGAAAATTTGGCGTAAATCGCATAAGTTTTGGCGCACAAAGTTTCAATGATGAAAAACTCAAATTTCTAGGTCGCGCACACGGAAAAAATGAAATTTTCGAAGCCGTGGATAACGCCAAAAACGCGGGAATTTCAAATATAAATTTGGATTTAATTTACGCTAGCAAATTTGATGATAAGCAAAATTTAGAATTTGAGCTTGCGCAGTTTGCGCGCGCAGGGGTTTCGCATCTAAGCGCATACGCCCTTACATTGGAGCCTGGCACGCCATTTTTTGGGCGCGCAGAGTTTGCCAAAGATGATGAAAATTTGGCTAAATTTTTCTTTAAAAAAGCTAGCGAGCTAGGCTTTACGCAATACGAAATTTCAAATTTCGCCAAAAATGGCAAGCTTTGCGCGCACAATGTGGCGTATTGGAGTGGCGAGGATTACGCTGGATTTGGCGCGCACGCTGTGGGCACGAGCGGATTTGTGCGATACAGCGGCGCAGGTAGTATCGAGGAATACATACAAAATCCGCTTGCAAAAAGCGTGGAAAATTTAAGCTTAGAGGATAAAATTTTGGAGAAAATTTTCCTTGGATTTCGCTCGTTTTTGGGCGTGAGGGGCGAAATTTTGCGCGAAAGAGAGCTTAAAAACGCCCAAATTTTAAGCGCAGAGGGCAAGCTGGATTTCAAAAACAGCGTTTTTTACAATCCAAATTTCTTACTAGCCGACGAAATCGCCCTATTTGTGAGCGAGCATTAAATTTAATATTAATGAAGTTTTAGCTAAAATACGCAATCTTTTTGTTTAGGAATTTTAATGTTTGGTATCAGTTTCCCTGAAATTACGATAATTTTAATCGTCGCAGTCATCGCCCTAGGCCCTGAAAAGCTCCCTAGCGCGCTAGTTGAGATTGCAAAATACTTCAAAGTCATCAAAAAATCAATCAACGACGCAAAGGCCACTTTCGACCAAGAAGTCCGCATAGCCGAACTCAAAGAGGACGCCAAAAAATACAAAGAAAGCATTAGCAAAACCACAGAAACCATGCGCAAAAAGCTTACCTTCGAGGAGCTTGACGAGATAAAAAGCGGGCTAAATTCGGTCAAAGATACGCTAAATGCGGGTCTTAGCGATATAGAAAGCTCTGTTAATACCACGCTAAATGAAGCGGAAAATTCGCTAAATTCTAAGCAAAATTCTACGCAAAATTTAGCGCAAAATTCTACGCCAAATTCGGCGCAAGAGCAACCGCACCCGCAACCAGAAGCGCACCCGCAGGCGCAAAATTCAAATCCAACACAAAATTCAAAAGAGTAAAATATGTTCGAAGAGTTAAAACCACACCTTGCCGAGCTTCGCAAACGCCTAGTTATCTGCGTAATCACGGTAATTCTTATGTTTGTCGTATGCTTTAATTATTGGGAAATAATCTTAGATTTTATGAAAGCTCCGCTCGTCAAAGTCCTTCCAGATGACGGCAAAGTCGTATTCACCCAACTTGGCGAAACCTTTTTTACAGCGATGAAGGTTTCGTTTTTTACCTCGCTTTTGCTCTCTATGCCGATAATTTTCTGGCAAGCGTGGCTTTTCGTCGCCCCAGGGCTATATGATAACGAAAAAAAATATGTAATTCCATTTGTGCTAAGCGCTAGTGTGATGTTTTTTTTAGGGGCTGCGTTTTGTTATTATTTCGTAATTCCAGTAGCTTTTAACTTTTTGATAAATTTCGGTGGCGAGGCCTACTCTGCAATGCTTAAAATCGGCGAATATGTCGGATTTTTCACAAAATTAGTTGTGGCTTTTGGCATTAGTTTTGAGCTTCCAGTAGTTACATTTTTCCTAGCCAAACTAGGGCTTATCACAAACAAAAGCTTGACTAGTTTTTTCCGCTTTGCGATTGTTATAATCTTCGTTTTTGCCGCGATTATGACACCGCCTGATATTTTGAGCCAATTCATGCTAGCTGGCCCGTTAATCGTGCTTTACGCCCTTTCAATCCTCATCGCAAAAATGGTAAATCCATACAAGGCAGGCGATGACGAGGACGAGGCAGACAAGGACGAAGAGAGCGAGAAAAGCGCACAAGGCGCAGTAAAAGAGGCGTAATGGATTTAAATTTAGTAGATAGCTATGATTACTACCTGCCGCCAAATTTAATCGCAAACGCCCCACTAATGCCAAAAGAGAGCGCAAGGCTTTTGGTTTATGAGAGAGAAAAAAATAAAATTTCACACCTTAAATTTGGCGATTTGGCTGAAATTTTACCACCTTGCGAGATTATCTTTAACGATACCAAGGTCATAAAAGCGCGAATTTTCGGGGCTAAATCAAGTGGTGGCAAGATTGAGCTTTTGCTAAATTCGCCGTTAAATGATAATAAATTTAGCGCATATATCAGAGGGCGAGTAAGCGTGGGTAGCGAGCTAGTTTTTGATAAAAATTTGCGCGCGCGGGTCGTAGAGTGCTGTGAAGACGGGCTTAGAGTGGTGGAGTTTAGCCGTGATAATCATGCGCTTGGCACGCACGAAATTTTCGCTCTCACCGATGAAATCGGCCATGTCCCGCTACCGCCATATATCAAGCGCGAAGACACCAAAGACGATGAGAGCTGGTATCAAAGCATTTTCGCGCGCGAGGCTGGGGCTGTGGCAGCTCCAACTGCGAGCCTGCATTTTAGCGAGGAAATGCTACGCGCGCTTAGAGCAAATCACGGGATTTACTATATTACCCTGCATGTGGGTGCTGGGACATTTAAGCCGGTTGAGGCAAGGGATTTAAGAGAGCATAAAATGCACTCCGAATTTTACAGCATTGCGCAAGATACGGCTGAGATTTTAAAAAGCGATAAAAAAATTTTAGGTGTAGGCACTACGGTTACTAGAACTGTGGAAAATTTCGCACGAAATGGCGCGAGATCTGGGGCTTGTGAGCTGTTTTTGCACCCAAATAATCCGCCTATTAGGCAAAATTATCTGCTTACAAATTTTCACTTACCAAAATCTACTTTAATTATGCTAGTTGCTAGCTTCATCGGCCTTGAAAAGACCCTTGAAATTTACCGCGAAGCAGTGGAGCAAAAGTATAGATTTTATTCTTATGGCGACGGGATGATAATACTATGATTAAAGATTACGCGTTACTTGGGATTTTAGGACTTTTGGCATTAGTTTTGGTGTATAGGATCGTATTTCGCAAGGCACTTAGGCGCAGAGCGTATAAGGGCGATATTTTCCCTAAAAAAGAGCCAGTCGAAATAAAACCTGTAAAAAAGAAAATTATCCCGATAAATCAAGTCGATATCTTAAAACCGCTTAAATTTCAAAGCGAAATTTTATTCGAAGAGTGCAGCAGATACGATAGCTCGGTCTTTATCAAATTCCCGCCAGACGCGCCACGCTATTATGATGGATATGTGATAAATCTCTCAAATGCGATTTACCATATCTGCCTATTTTTCTTGCAAAATGTCAAAGACCCTACCCTTATAAAAATCGTATTTTCCGTGCGAGATGATAAGCCAGGACTATCAAGGATGCAACTCTTAGTCGATATCAGCGTCAAAAAAGAGATCCGCACCACATATATCCACAACCTAAAAACTGCCCTCATAAGCGGTAAAGCCATAAACGACCCATACATTTCCAAAGCCAAACAAAGCATAGGCGATGTCGGCAAAATCGCGGAGCTAAGCAACGATAATGGCGGAACCCATATCAAATTGCACGCTCAGTGCTCGTATTTGGAGCAAGAAAACAGACTAAGGGCCAAAAAATACAATTATCAAATTTTAATCGCGCACAAAGATAAAGAAATTTTCGATGATTTGAAGGATTTTTTAGATAGCACAGGTTGTAATGTAGTGCCAAACAACACCTGGGAAAATCTCAAAACACACCTAGCAGACCGCATTTACAAGGCCGATATCGTGCTAATTGATAGCGAGATTTTGCGCACAGACTCAACTGCGATTGCTTATTTAAATTTAATCGACAAGGAAGAGGCACATTTCGTATTTTTGCGCAAAAATGCAAATTCGCAAAAAGCATTAAATGATTTGAAATTTAACTTTTTCAAGCTGGATATGCCGTATTTTCACGATGAAATTTACGCTATTTTGGATCTAGTAAAACAGCTAAAAATAGACAAAGACTTTTTGAAAGTAGAGTAAAAAAGAGAAAAAAAATAGGCTAGGAAAAATCCTAGCCTAAGAAAAATTATAGATTTTCAAATGGATTTGTAACGACTTCGTTGTGATCTACGACATAAGGGATAAGAGCTGCTTGGCGAGCGCGTTTGATTGCTTTTTCAACCATCTCTTGATATTTTTTGCTAGTGCCAGTTAGGCGTCTTGGCATGATTTTAAAACGCTCTGAAAGGCAATATTTTAGTAACCCTGTGTCTTTGTAATCGATAAATTCGATTTTAGCCTCTGTAAATCTGCAATATTTTCTGCTATATTTTCTTTTTTCTGCCATTGTTTTTCCTTAATTAAAATGGAATTGTATCGTTGCCTTCGTCATATTTGTCCGAATCAACATCATATTCTGGAATTTGGCTCTCATAGCTCTCTTTTTTCGGTGCTTCATAGTGATTTTGTGCGGTTTGGTTCGCGCCATATCCGCCAGAGCTTTGGCGATTTGGGTTAGAGTAGTTTGAGTGTTGATTGTATCCGCCACCATAACTATTACCGCTATTTGCTCCGTAATTTCCACTATTTGCGCCGTAGCTATTGTTTCCGCCATTTCCACCTTGTGGAGCACTTAGCATTTCCATAGACTCTACCACTACGCTGTGTTTTGAGCGGTTTTGACCATTTTGGTCTTGCCATTGATCGAGCTTCAAACGCCCCTCAACTAGCACTTTTGAGCCTTTTCTTAAATATTGATTTGCGATTTCTGCTGTGCGTCCCCAAAAATCAATGTCAATAAAGCAAGTCTCTTCGCGTTTTTCGCCATTTCCGCCATTAAATTTACGAGTTACAGCAATGCCAGTTTTACCGATTGCGGTGCCAGTTTGTAAATATCTAAGCTCAATATCGCGAGTTAAATTTCCAACCAAAACTACTTTATTAAACATCTAAAATCCTTTTATTCAGCGGTTTGCTCTGCTTGTTCTTTTGCCTCAGGTGCTACGCGTGGTTCGCGCTCTTTTTTAGCTGGGCTAAGTTTAATGCCTTTGCTTAATTTTTCCCATGCCAAAACCTCGCGTTTTGTCTCGTATTTCACAGTCAAAAATCTAATGATATCCTCTGTGATACGCAAATTTCTAACTAGCTCAGCGATCAAGCTTGGCTCGGCAGTAAAGTAAATGACAAAATAAACACCGCGCTCATATTTATCGATTTTATAGGCAAGTTTGCGTGCGCCCATTTCGATGACAGAAGCGATATTTCCGCCATTTTTTGTAATGATTTCTTTAACGAAATCAACTTTTGTTTTTACTTCATCATCAGTCAGCGTAGGCTTGACAATGAATAAAACCTCGTAATTTCTCATAAATTCTCCTTATGGATTTTTAGCTCGCAAATGTAATCTGCGGGCAAGGATTTTGCAAAAAATGCAACCTGTATATTACAAAATTTTGACTTAATCTTTGCTTTTTAGCCTAGTTTTTCTTTGATAAAATTCTTTGCAATTCCAAAAGTGAGGCGAGCAAATACTCATCTTTGATTAAATTTTTCTCGCTTTTTAGCGCAAATTCGAGTTTATTTAAATGGATAAAAATTTTGCGAAATAAATTTTCATTTAAACTTTGAGCGTATGTTTTTAGCTTGTTTGCGATATTTGGCGGCGGAGTGTATCCGAAAATCACCTTAAAATCGGAATTATTCGCGGTTTTTATCGAGATATGAAGCCTAAAAATTCTATGCAAAAATCTGTAAAATTGATTTATCAGCTCCATGTCGTTGTATCCGCCATTTTGCGCCAATCTATAAAAATCCTTACGAAAATCGCTAAGGGTGAAAATTTTATCGAAAAGCTCCTCGTAGCTTATCTCGCTTAGCCCATAGACCATATCATTTACATTTTCCAAATTTAGCTCAATCCCCAAATTTGCGAATTTTTCAATCTCGGCTGCGCTTAAATTTAGGTTTTCGTTGTGAATTTGATAAATTCTATTTAGCGCGGCGCTGTTTGCGAAAATCCCCACCATTTCGCACTTTTGCGCTAGCAATCCCATGGCTTCCTTCATACTGCTTGGGCGGAAAAACCTCACCTCATTTCCGCCAAACTCCCGCACAAAATCGCTACTTGCCGCACCCTCGCTCTCGTTTAATTCATAGATTAAATGGTTGTTTTCGTCGTTTTTACAATACTCAATCAAACGGCGAATTTCATCTTTTTTTATGCAAGAGTTTGTTTTTATATGAAGCGTGTTGCTCTCGCCAAAAAGTGATGGCTCCAAAAAGCTCTTTGCCACGCTAAATTCATACTCGCCAAAATACAAACTCATAAAATTTTCGGCATTATAAATTTGTTTGAGCTTCCACGCATAAAGCTCGTTTTGAAAGTCATCTACGCCTCGAAGCAAGATAAAATTCGCCACATTTCCAGAAGCAATCCTAGCGTCAAAATCTCTTTTATACATTATATTTTTTTCACCACTCTTCCCATAATCACGCCACTTGCGATATTTGCGTCTGTGATTTCGACCAAAACTGGCGTTAAAATATCGGCGGTAAAATTTGTAATAAAAATTTTCGCACCCTTAAATTTATCATCGAGTTTAGCAGTTACGACATTTGCATTTTCGTCGATATAGCAGCGAAATTTAGCCCCCAAATTCTCTCTCGCCCAGCGCGCAAATTTACGATCCATAAAGTCAAATGCGACCTTATCAGCCTCTCTTTCTAGCTCATTTAGCCTCTCGCAAGTCGCGTCTATGTTTAAAAGCAAGTAATTATAAAATTTCTCATCGCCCCTGCTTTGCGCCTTTAAAAGCCTGTGCAAAATCAGATCCGAATACCGCCTAATCGGACTTGTAAAATGAGTGTATGTATCAAAACCAAGCCCAAAATGGCCGCGCGAAATCGAGCCGTATTCGGCGCGTTTTTGCGCTTTGATTATGAGTTTATCTACCTCTTCTCGCATGCCAAGTGCATCAGCTTGGGCTTGGATTTCGCCTATCATTTTTGCCAAATTTGGCTTATAAATCGCATCTATTCCAAACAGCGCCAAATCGTCCAAAAGTGCGAAAATTTTCTTTAATTCAGCTGCGCCGTGATTGCGGAAAACGCCCGTTTCTATGCGCTTTGCGGCGGCTTTGTTGGCTAAGAGCATACAATCTTCTATTAGCTTGTGCGAGGGTGTATCGCTCTCAAATCTAGTCGATTTCAAAAGCCCCGCTTCATCGATACTCATGCGAAGTTCTTTTGTGCGAAAGTCAAATCCATGCTTTAATCTTTGCGCTCTAAGCCTTTCGCAAAGCTCATTTAGCGGGAGTAGCCAGTCTAGTATTTCGCTCTCGCAGCCACTTTTTGTGCGCAAAATCTCATCGACCTCATCGTAATTAAAACGCCTTTTTGATTTGATTATGCCTGAAAACAGCTCCTCACTAATCACACTCAAATTTTCATCAAGGCAAATTTTAAAAACAAATGCCAAGCGCGGTAAATTCGGCATTAGCGAGCAGATATTTTCGCTAAGCTCGCGCGGAAGCATTGGGACGGATTTATGCGGGAAATATATCGAAAACCCGCGCACCTTTGCCTCCTTGTCAATCGGCGAGTATTCGCTGACATACTCGCTCACATCGGCGATTGCGACATAGACTGTGCGATTTTTTTTATCATAATAAATCGCGTCGTCAAAGTCCTTGGCGTCGATTGGATCAATCGTGCAAAAGCTCAAATTTTGCAAATCCACGCGATCTGGGTAGAGCGTGGGATCGACCGACGAGCCAAAGCTAAGGGCTTGTTCCTTGCAGGCTTCGTTAAATTCGTCGTTTTTGTTATAAATCGCAAGCGAAATTTTCTCATCGACCCATGGATCATCTAAATTCCCTAAAACTTCGCAAATTTCATTGCTTAAATTATCAATTTTCAAAAGCGTGCCAGGCGGAAGCATTTTAAGCGATTTTTGCGTGGCTTTAAGCGGGTTTGCAAGACCAGTTTTGACATTTACGCCCAAAATTTCGCGCCCGAAATTCTTCGTATAAACCACGCTTGATGAAAAGGCAGGTTTTACGCACATTAGCACCTTTGCGTGAATTCTAGCCTTTTTTGAGTTTATGATTTTTGCTAGGATTATGTCGCCTAAATGCACGCCATTTAGGTATTTGTTTTCGATTATCAAATCTTTTTTGTATCTATCATCGTAGCTTTGCAAATACCCAGTCCCATCGCGCGCGATATCGAGCCTGCCAAAAACATAGCTATTATTTAGATAAATTTTGCCTTTGTGAGAGCTCAATGCGCCTAAATTTAGCAAATTTCGCACTAGCTCTTTTTGGTCAGAATTTAGATTTTTTTCCACCACTCCAAGGCTAAGCGAGCTTAAAAATTCCTTCATAATCCAGCCCTTATTTTAGCTTCGAAAAACGCCTCTTGCTCCAAGCCAAATTCCACTAGCAAATTTAGCGCATTATCGATACTGCGCTCATCGAAGCAGTGATAAATCCCCATTACGGTTTTGGCTACTTTTAGCATTTCGTATCGCCTCGCACTCTCAAATGGCGCTTCATCGATTAAATCAGAAAAATATATGTCTTTGGCGATTTTTTCTAGCCCAAAATGCTTAAACAAAACCTCCCCCACGCTCTCTCTACTCATACCGGTAAATCGCATTTCCACATCGGTGAAATCCTGCGGGAAAAGGCAGTTTTTGATATGCAGATAAAACTCGCTGTTTTTATCGTGCTTAGCGATATACTCGCTGATAAAAACCCTGCCAAAATCCATTAAAATCACGCTAGATAGGATATCTGGCGAAATCTCTGGGTAAAATTTAATCCACTCTTTCAAAAACAGATGTCGTTTTAATGAAATTTCATTAAATCTAGCGCGATTTGTCTTATAACACTCGAAATTTAGCTCAAATTTACCCTTAAAAATACTAAACAAAAATAGCGCCCTAACCCCCTCTCGTCCGTAAAATTTAAAGGCGTTTGGAAGGGTTTTTTCCATGCTAATTTGCGCAAAAGTGCTAAATGCGTAGTCTAGTATCCTACTCTCAAATTCTGGGTTATTCATAATCTGAAAAATAATCTCATCATCGCTACTAGCATTGTCAAATGAACTTAAAATTTTTAAAATTTTATCGTTAAATTTAGGCATTGAAGCGATTTTTTCGCTAATAAAGCTTTGCATATCTACATTTTCCGTTCATAAATTTTGCGTTTATAATATCACAAAAAAGCTACATAAAAGCATTTTTGCGCTAAAATCACGCAAATTTTTTTTTGAAAAGGATGGCTCATGGCAATTACTGTGTATTACGACAAAGACTGCGATTTAAATTTAATTCGCTCAAAAAAAGTGGCTATGATTGGCTTTGGATCGCAAGGTCACGCTCACGCTGAAAATTTACGCGATAGTGGCGTAGAAGTAGTGGTCGGATTAAAAAAAGGTGGCGCAAGCTGGAAAAAGGCCGAGGACAAGGGTTTTAAAGTATTAAGCGTAGCTGATGCGACAAAAGAGGCAGATGTCATAATGATACTAACCCCAGATGAATTTCAAGCCGAAATTTACAAAAACGAAATCGAGCCAAATTTAAAAGACGGCGCAGCAATCGCGTTTGCTCACGGATTTAATATCCACTTCGGACAAATCAAAGCTCCAAAAAACATAGATGTAATTATGATAGCACCAAAAGCCCCAGGACACACTGTGCGCAATGAATTTGTAAATGGTGGTGGAATCCCTGATCTAATCGCAGTAGAGCAAAATGCAAGTGGTAAGGCAAAAGAGATCGCTCTAAGCTATGCTAGCGCGATTGGTGGTGGCAGAAGCGGTATCATCGAGACTACATTTAAAGACGAAACCGAAACAGACCTATTTGGCGAACAAGCAGTTTTGTGCGGCGGTCTATGCTCGCTAATAAATGCTGGTTTTGAGACCCTAGTAGAGGCTGGATATGCCCCAGAAATGGCGTATTTCGAGTGCTTACACGAAATGAAACTAATCGTAGATTTGATCTATCAAGGCGGAATGGCTGATATGAGATACTCTATCTCAAACACAGCTGAATTTGGCGATTATGTCAGCGGGCCACGCGTCATCAACGAACAATCAAAAGCCGAAATGAAAAAAATCCTAAAAGAGATCCAAGACGGAACTTTTGCGAAAAACTTCATTTTAGAGCGCCAAGCTGGCTATGTCAAAATGAACGCAGAGCGCAATATGACCGCAAACGCGCTGATTACCAAGACAGGCGAGAGACTTCGTGGTATGATGCCATGGATCGCAAGCGGCAAAATCATCGACAAAGATAAAAACTAATCTTGGCTAAAAAACGCACCAAAGGGCGCAAAAACGCGCCCTTATTAAATTTCAATCCAAATTTCATAAAATACATTTTAATCGCAATTTTTTGCTTTACCTGCGCCGCTCTTTCGTATGCCGTGCTAAATAAATTTTTCAAAGACGAGCCAAAAATTGTGCTTAAACTCCCGCGCGATGAGAATAAAAGCGAAATTTCAAAACCCATAATTCAAAAAGATAAAAATTTAAGCGTGGCAAAACCTGCGCCCCAAATTTCGCCTGAGATAAAAGAGCAAAATTTAACCCAAATTTCAAAAACAAAAGAGGAAATTATAAAGGATGAATTAGCCAAAATCGCAGCCCAAAGTATAGGCGAAATCACGCCAAAATCGCAGGAAAAAACAGAGCCAAAAATTTCAGCCCCTAGCAATAAACCAGCCAAAACCCTGCCAAAAGGCTCAAAACCAAAACTAGCTATCATAATGGACGATATCTCCACAAGCGCGCAAATAACGCGTATCAAGGCTCTGCCGATAAAGGTTACGCCATCAATTTTCCCGCCAGCGAAAAATTACAAAAACACCCCGGCTCTGGCTAAGAATTTACAAAATTTCGCAATTCACCTGCCAATGGAGGCAGAGGTCTTCGCTCACGATGTAAAGGCGCTAAAAGTGGGCGATAGCTACAAAGAAATCGAAAATTTTCTAGCGCAAATCAGAGCTGATTTCCCGCACGCTAAATTTATCAACAACCACACAGGCTCGAAATTTACGGCGAATTCAGCCTCAATGCGAAATTTAATCAAAGCTATGCAAAAATACGATTTTTATTTCGTCGATTCTCGCACGAGCGCGCAGACCAAGGCACCCGACGAGCTTAAAAGGCAAAATTTGCGCTATGTTTATAGAGATGTTTTTATCGACAACACTGACGAGGTAAAAGCTGTGCGCCAAATGCTGCAAAAAGCCGTGCAAATCGCGCAGAAAAGGGGCTTTGCCATAGCTATCGGCCACCCCAAAAAATCCACCTTCACCGCACTAGCAAATAGCGCAGATATTTTAAACGGCGTCGAAGTCATCTATCTAGGCGAAATTTATGAATACTACAAATGAGCTAAATTTCAAAATCCCTGCCCTATCCAGACTGGGCAAAACAGAGCCTAAAACCCTGTATTACAAGGGAAATTTAGAGCTTTTGGATATGCCAAAAATCGCAATCGTAGGCTCTCGCAAAATGAGCATTTACACCAAAAATTTAATCACAAAATTAGCCCAAAAGCTAAGTGGCGCTGGTATTTGCGTGGTCTCAGGGGCTGCGATTGGCTGTGATATCGCAGCGCATGAGGGCGCATTTTCGCGCACGATTGCTGTTTTTGCAAACGGGCTAGATGAAATTTACCCCAAACAAAACGAGGATATGATACGCAAAATTTACAAGGACGCTCTTGCACTGAGCGAATACGAAGACGGCACGCCTGCGCGAAATTTTCAGTTTTTAGAGCGCAACCGCATAGTTGTAGCCCTCTGCCAGGCCCTAATCGTAGCCCAAGCCGAGCCAAAATCAGGCTCGCTTCAAAGCGCGCGTATCGCAAGAGAGCTTGGAATCCCTGTCTTTGTCCTGCCACACAGAATCGACGAGAGTATCGGCACCAACGAGCTTTTAGCCAAAAAAGACGCCACGCTAATTAGCGATTTGGATAAATTTGTGGCTAAATTTAGCGGAAGAGAAAAACCCAAAAATCTCTTTTCGCACAGCGATGAAATTTTGGATTTTGTCGCGCTAAATTCGAGCTTAGATGAAGCATTGATGAAATTTGGCGAGCGCATTTACGAATACGAATTAGAGGGAAAAATCATAATAGAAGCGACGAAAATTTCGCTTGCGTAACCAAAAAAAAGGATTAAATTTGATAGTAGCTTTCGATGTGGGACTTAAACGAATCGGCGTAGCAATCAGCCCAAATGGCGCACTAGCCCTTCCTAGCGAGCCTATTTTGCGCAAAAACCGCAACCAAGCCGCCAGGGAAGCTAGCGAGTTTTTGCGCACAAGAGGGGCGCAAAAACTCGTCGTTGGCCTTCCCAAAGGCGGTGCAAGCGAAGAAGAAATGGAGCGTCGCATAAAACATTTTGTCTCGCTTTTAGAATTTAATGGCGAAATTTGCTACCAAGATGAGAGCTTTTCTAGTGTCGAGGCGAAGGAATTCGCGCTAAAAAGCACGAAAAAAGGTGGTGTAAATGAGAAATTTGACAGCGTCGCAGCGATGATAATTTTAGAGCGATTTTTGGCGAAAAATGGCTAAATTTAGGTAAAATACCAAAATTTCAAAAGGCAAAAAATGAGAAAAAATCTACTAAAAAACACCAAACGAATCGTCATCAAAGTAGGCACCAGCACGCTAACTCATAGTGACGGCTCGCTAAATGAGGGCTTTATCAAATCGCTCGTGGCTCAAATTTGCGAACTCAAAAAACAAGGCTTTGGGGTCGTGCTCGTAACCTCTGGCGCGGTTGGGGCTGGTATGGGCATACTAAAAATCGAGCAAAAACCAAAAGAACTAAGCGCCAAACAAGCCCTAGCCGCCGTGGGACAGGTCGCTTTAATGCACCTGTATGAGAGGCTTTTTTGGGCACATGATGAGATTATCGCGCAACTTTTGCTGACGCGCATTGATTTTAGCGACCGCGCGCGCTACCTAAGTGCGCGAAATGTCGCTACCGCCCTGCTTTCGCAAGGCATTATCCCTATCATCAACGAAAACGATCCAGTCAGTGGCGATGAGCTTAAAATCGGCGATAACGACACGATGAGCGCGCTAGTAACTGGACTAATCGACGCTGATTTGCTCGTGCTTCTAAGCGATATCGACGGGCTTTATGATAAAAACCCTAGCACGAACCCTGACGCAAAACTAATAAAAATCGTAAATTTTATCGACGAAAACACCCTTAAAATGGCAGGCGATGTGGGGTCGAAATTTGGCACTGGGGGCATGGCAACAAAGCTTGGTGCCGCTAAAATGGCTAATAAAATCGGTGCAAATATGATAATCGCAAATGGAAAAGAGAGTAAAATTTTAGCCAAAATCATCGCCGGCGAGGAGGTCGGAACGATTTTTTGCAAAGAGGAAAAATCCATTAGTGCGAAAAAATACTGGCTCGCTTATGGTGCCAATGTGCGTGGCGCAATCAGCCTTGATGAGGGCGCATGCAAAGCCATAAAAAACGGCAAAAGCGTGCTAGGCGTGGGAATTGTGGGCGTGAGTGGCGAGTTTGAGCGGGGCGATGTCATCGAAATACTGGGCGCGGATTCACAGCGTATCGCGCGTGGTATCGCAAACTACTGCGCCTCTGAAATTTCGCTGATTATGGGGAAAAAATCGAGCGAATATGAGAAAATTTTACCTAGCGTGAGCGATGATTATATCGTGCATGCAAACAATATTGTCTTAGGATAGATTATGGAAATTTTAGAATTAGCAAAACGCGCAAAACGCGCAAGCAACGAGGTCGCAAAGCTAAGTAGCAAGCAAAAAAATCAAATTTTGCTTGGCGTGGCTGATGAGCTAAT
Source organism: Campylobacter sp. VBCF_04 NA7 (assembly GCF_027737405.1). Lineage (NCBI taxonomy): Bacteria > Pseudomonadati > Campylobacterota > Epsilonproteobacteria > Campylobacterales > Campylobacteraceae > Campylobacter > Campylobacter sp. VBCF_04 NA7. The sequence goes on along the minus strand of NZ_JAOVTT010000003.1, from coordinate 81,343 downwards.
CGCTCAAAAAGAGCTTATCAAAGAGCAAAACCAAATCGACATAAAAAACGCGCGCGAGGCAGGTATCTCCGAGGCTCTCATTGATAGACTCACGCTAAATGATAGCAGGATTAGCGCAATGAGCGTGGCTTTAAAAGAGTTAGCCAATTTTCCTGATCCAATCGGGCAGATCGTGGGAGGCTGGCGACACCAAAACGGCATGAGTATCGCCAAAGTGCGTGTGCCTCTTGGCGTAATCGCTATGATTTATGAAAGCAGACCAAATGTCAGCATAGATGCCGCCGCACTCGCGCTAAAAGCGGGTAATGCGATAATCTTGCGAGGCTCAGCTAGCGCTCTTGCCTCAAACATCTGCCTAAGCGAAATTTTTTGCCGTGTGGGAGAGAAATTTGGCATGCCTAGCGGCGCAGTATCACTCATAAAATCCAAAGAGCGCGAAGATGTGCTAAAACTAATTCAGCTAAAAGAGTGGATCGATGTGCTAATCCCTCGTGGTGGCAAAAATCTCAAAGACTTCATCACGCAAAACGCGCAAATCCCAGTCATCATCACAGGGGCTGGCGTGTGCCATACCTTCGTCGATGAGAGCGCGAATTTAAGCAAAGCAGTAGAGATTATCAAAAATGCAAAAACCCAGCGCCCAAGTGTCTGCAACGCCCTAGAATGCTTAGTTTTGCACGAAAATATCGCAAAGCAAATTTTGCCGATTTTATTAAAGGAAATGAACGAAGTAGAATTTCGCCTAGACGAGAAAATTTACGCGAAATTTACAAATTTCGCAAACACCAAAAAAGCGGATTCTAGCGACTTTGGGACGGAATTTTTATCACTAATAATGGCTGTTAAAATCGTAAAAAACACCGCCGAAGCGATTGAGTTTATCAACGAAAATTCCAGCGCGCACTCAGAAGCGATTTTAAGCCAAAACTCAGCCAATATCGAAAAATTTCTAAACGAAATCAATAGCGCAGTCGTCTATGCCAACGCTTCGACCAGATTTAGCGACGGGGGCGAGTTTGGATTCGGTGGCGAGATCGGCATAAGCACACAAAAGCTTCACGCGCGCGGTCCAATGGGCGTGGAGGCACTCACTACCACGAAATACATCGTGCGTGGCGATGGACAAATCAGATAAGGAAAATGCGATGAAAATAGGATTTATAGGCGCAGGAAATATGGGCGCAGCGATGATAGAGGCGCTTGCGGGGGCGAAATTTGAAAAGGATAAAATTTGCGTTTATGGCAGAGAAAAAGGCGAGAAGCTCTGCGCAAAACTAGGCATAAAATCCGCTAAAAATGAGGCAGTGCTTGCAAATTTTGCCGATATTATTATTTTGGCAATCAAACCTGCCGTTTATGAGAGCGTCCTGGAAAAAATAAAATATAATTTGGAAAATAAAATTTTAATCTCGCTTGCGCCAAATTTCAGCGTCTCGCGCATTGGCGAGCTTTGCGGGGCGCAAAAAATCGTTCGCGCCATGCCAAATACTCCCGCTAAAATTTCGCTTGGAAATACTGCGCTGTGTTTTAGCGGAGTTAGCGAAGAGGAAAAAGCCAAAATCAGGGAAATTTTTAGCGCATTTGGGCAGACTTACGAGATTGACGAGAGCAAATTTGCGATTTTCACAGCCATTAGCGGAAGCTTGCCAGCGATGATTTTTAACCTAATCGAAGCCGCTAGCGACGGGGCTGTGCGCGGTGGTATAGCGCGCGAAATGGCGCACGATATCATCGCTAATGCCGTGCTTGGCTCAGCTAGCCTATGCGCTCGCACCAAAGCCCACCCGCGCGCACTCAAAGACGAGGTCTGCTCGCCGGGAGGCACCACCATAGAAATGGTCGCAACACTCGAAAAAATGGGCTTTGCCACCGCTATCATCGAAGCGATAAAAGCTTGCGAAGAAAAGGCAAAAGGCTAAATTTAGCTTTTTGCAAAATTTAGCCAAATTTACATTTTTACGAAATTTAGCTCATCGCTCAAAATTTTCAAAATTTAAAAGCATAAAAAAAGCGCATCTAGCGGAGCTAGACGCGCTTTAAGACAAAATAAAAACTGAAATTATTTATCTCTTAAACCAAGTTCTGCAACTAGTTTTGAATATGTAGCGTAATCTTTGTTTTTTAGATATTTCATCATTCTTTTTCTTTGACCTACGATTTTAAGTAGTCCAAGGCGAGATGAGAAATCTTTTGGATTTGCTTTGATATGATCTGTAAGATATGCAATTTTTGCAGAAAGTAGCGCGATTTGCACCTCTGCTGAACCTGTATCTTTCTCTTTTCTAGCGAATTTCGCAACTATTTGTGCTTTTTGAGCCGTGTCTAAAGCCATAATGACCTCCTGATCGGTGAAATAAAATAAGCGGTAATTATACTAAATTTACCTAAATTTTTGCTTTTTTTGGGTAAAATAGTCGGATTTATCAAAAAAGGAGAGAAAATGCTCTTTACAAAAGCGTCAGAATACGCCCTACTTGCGATGATTTGCATAGCTCAAAATCAAAATAGCGAATCTGTGGATGTCGATACGATATCTGAAAAACTTCAAATTTCACGCAGTTTTTTAGCCAAAATTTTGCAAAGCCTAGCTAGAAGCAAGCTTTTAAACTCATTTAAAGGCGCCAAAGGCGGATTTAGCCTAGCCAAAAAACCTAGCGAAATCACCCTACTTGAAATCATCACAAGTGCCGAAAAACGCAAAGCTTCGATTTTTGATTGCACACAAGAAGGCACCAAAGGTTGCCCAAACGGACGGGCTTTGTGTCGCGTAAATCTCATGTTTAACGAGCTTCAAGACAAAGTCGATGAGTATATGCAAAATGTCACCTTGCAAGACATTATCAAAAAAGAGCGTTAATGAAAATTTACCACCTAAGCCACACCGATTTAGACGGATACTCTGCCCAGCTCGTAGTCGCGCACTACCTTAGTGGCGTGGAGTTTTTTAACGCAAATTATGGCAAAGAAATAGTCGAAAAATTTGAGCAAATTTTGGGCAAAATCGATGAAAATTTGAAAACTAACCCAGACGCAAAATCACTTGTATTGATAACTGATCTAAATTTACTCCCCACTCAGTGCGAGAAATTTCAAACACAATTAGCGCAAAAAAACGCCAAAATTTTCTTGCTCGATCATCACCAAAGTGGCGCAGAGTGCGCGCAAAAATACCCTTGGTATCTGCTAGATAACTCTCGTTGCGCTACCAAAATCACCTATGATTTTTTCAGCGCGATTTTTGGCGAGGACGAAGAGCTAGCGAAATTTGTCAAAGTCGTAAATGCAGTCGATATCTGGCTAAAAGATGAGAGCGAGTTCGAGCTTGGCAAGGTTTGCCTTGGTATGGTCGCGGGCGCAAAAGAGATCAACAAAATTATGTTCGAAGAGCAAAGCAGAGAGTATATAAATTTTTTGCTAAATAAAATTTTTGAATTTCAAAATTTAAATGAGCCTCACATCGCCCTAGATGACGCACTTCACGCTATCAAAAAAAGCTTTTTTAATAGTGAGCGAAACGACACACTAAGCAACCTAATCTCGGATTATGTCGTAACTCTTCTTGGCGCGCAAAAAGAGAGATTTAGTATCGAATACGAGGGCTTTAAGGGTATTTTGACCTATAATATCGGCAATGTCAGCGTCATCGGAAATGACTTTTTGACGCGCAACCCTGATATGGACTTTTTCATTGATGTAACCTCGAAAAAAACGCTAAGTTTCCGTGCAAACGGCAAAGTCGATGTGAGCGCAATGGCGAAAAATCTACTTGGCGGTGGCGGACACGCGAACGCTAGTGGCGGGATTTTCATCGGCTTTAAGGACGCGAATTCATACGAAGCGATAAAGTCCCAAATCGAACAACTTATAAATTTAAAAACCCAAAAGGCAGACAATGAAATCTGAAAACGAAAATTTAAGCAACGATGATTTAATCTACGAGCTAAATATCACACTCGAAGCCATGCTAATCTACGCTGGCGTTAAGCGCGACAAACTCCAAGCCGCCGCGCAAGCCTATATCGAAAATATCGACGAAGTCCTGCAAAACTCAGACGCGCAGGGTGCAGACGAGCCAATCGCTGTGGTGGAGTTTTTGCGCGCAAACAAACCTGAATTATTTAATTAAAATTTTAAAAAATTTATTGAAGGGAGATTTTATGAAAAAATTTTTAGTTTTAGCATTTGTAATGCTTTTTTCGACACACGCTTTCGCAGCGGATAAAAAATACCGCTTGCGCCTAGCTAGCACCTGGGAGAGCACTATGCCAGTTCTGGGCGACGCGGCTAATGAGTTTAAAAAATACGCCGAAGAGCTAAGTGGCGGACGATTGGAAATCCGTATCGACACTCCGTCAAAGCACAAAGCCAGCTTTGGTGTTTTTGATTTCGTCAAAAGCGGTCAGTATGATTTAGGCTATACTTCGCTGTATTATTACAAAGGCAAGGACGCAAAGACCATGCTATGGACTGCCGTGCCGTTTGGTATGACCACTGATGAGCAACATGCGTGGTATTATTATGGTGGCGGAAAAGAGCTAAATGACAAAATGTTTAGCGCGTATGGCATGAAGACATTTCTAATGGGCTCAACCGGCATGCAAATGGGTGGTTGGTTCAAAAAAGAGATCAACTCGTTAGCTGATTTGCAAGGCATTAAATTTAGAATTCCGGGCTTTGGTGGCGAAGTAATGAGCAAACTAGGCGCTACGATAAACACTGTCCCAACTGGCGAGCTTTTTATGGCGCTAGAAATGGGCACAATCGACGCTGTGGAGTGGGTAAGCCCGGTGTATGATATGCCTCTTGGCTTCCACAAAGTGGCGAACTACTACTACACAGGCTGGCAAGAACCAGCTGGTGATTGCCAAATTTTAGTGAATTTAAAGGCTTTCGAGAAGCTTCCTGCTGATTTGCAAGCTATCATTGAAGCAGCAGCTCGTATGGCTGGCGAAAACTTCCAAAACAAGGGCTTTTATGAGAATTCTAAAATTTGGGCAGAGCTTAAAGCGCAGTTTCCAAATGTGCAAGTCCGCAATTTCCCAGCCGATGTAGTCGAGAAACTAAGAAGCGCGACAAATGAAATTTTAGATGAAGAAAGCGCGAAAGATCCGCTTTTCAAAGAGATTTTGGATAGCCAAAGGGCGTTTTTAAAAATCGGTCGCGAGTGGAACAAAATCAGCACAAACGCCTATATCAACAACACTTCAAGCGATTCAAATACTTCGAATTAATTTGTAGGGCAAGCTTGCCCTACTTTTAAATTTTAATTTTGTGGCAGTTTGCAACGATTCAAAAAATAGCACGCAGGACAAAATCCACTCACCCCCACGACAAACGGCACTAGCCCCACTGCGCCCCACCAGCTGTGATAAAACGCCCCGACTACCATGATTATCGCGCCGATTACTATGCGAATCATACGGGTTTTTATGCTTTGCATACTCTCTCCTTTTTTCTAAATTTTACGAATTTGGCGCGATTATAGCATTTTAAGAGCGCTCTCATAGTGATAAAATCACCGAAAATTTGTCAAATTTAGAAATTTTCGTGGCTAAATTTGACACAAAAGTGTCTGAAATTTTGAGTAAAATCCAATCGAAATTTAAAGGAAGACAACAAGATTAGTTTTGAACTTTTTAGACCGGCAGGTGCTCATTTTGGCACATTTAGTGTCAAGGACGAAGAAGAAGCTATAAAAATAATCAAAGATTTCAAAGTTGGCGATAAAAAAATTACTGATTATTCGCCATACTACGATGACAGTTTAAAAAAAAGAGTATCGGATTTAAAAACGATATAGAATTTGTAAAAGACACAATAATCGATGTGCAAGACAACGAGCGAAATTTGGAGAAAAAAATATCAAATTTAGAAGAGAAAATAGCGGTTTTAGAAAATATGATAAATGATTTAGAGCACAGACTAGATGGCATAAACGATAGGCTTGAAGCTAGTTATTTGTGATAATCGCACGATAAGCCAAAGTTTGCAAGACTAGCTTATCTCGCCTAGATACCCCGCGATTTGCGCCTTTATCTCATCATTTAGCCAGGCCGGTTCGACGACCTTGATATGTGGCAAAAACCGATAAATCAGTGGTTTGACCTCCATAGGATTGCTAAACCCAAACTCAATCTCGATCGAGCCGTCCTCGCACTCCCTTGTAAAATCACAGTTGATATATGGTTTGCGCCTAAAATACTTCGCGATCACTTCATCTATCCACAGCCTCGCCCTATACTTGTCTTCTAGCTCAAACCACACTGAGCGCGCCTGTTTTATGCGCTTTTGCACCTGTGCGGATGTTTTGAAAACCTCGGGCGTGATTTTTATATTTTCGATATCTTTGAAATGGAATTTCTTAAACCTATCCCCTTCGCCGCAATCGAACACAAACAAATACCAAAACCCCTCCAAAAACGCGATTTTTAGGGGTTTTGCTCTGAATTCATGCTTGCCGTAAGTGCAATTGATAATATTTTTGTTTTTTATCGCTTTTTGGACAAGGCTAAATTTTTCTATTGATTTTTTATCCAGCTTTTCGTTGCCAAAAAACGCCAAAATCTGCTCGTCCATGCCCCCAAGCAGGCCAGAAATCAGCTCGCTATTTTTGAAATAAAAATCAGAGGATATGTTTTCGCACAGACTTGCTATCAGGCTTAGCACCAGCCTCTCCTCGTCGCTTAAATCCTGCATTTGTGCGCTAGGGTCGTATTTCCAGCTCCACCCCTCTTTTACCACGCCATAATCCCTTAAAATCTCCATATCTCTACCTATCGTCTTTGCATTGACACCGAAAATTTGAGCTAATTCTTGCGTTTTTGCGGGGCGGGATTTGACGAATTCAAAAATTTGATTTAATCTTTTATTTTTTTTATTTTCCACTTGTTTTAGCGGTAGCATGAAAAATCCTTGAAATTTAGTAAATTTTGCCCTATTTTATCAAAATTTTTGGCATAAAATTTTAATCTAATGCGATAAAATTTACGAAAAATTTTAAAGGGCAGATTATGAAATATATCATAGGAATTTTGGTTTTTATCGGATTGATTTTCGGCGGGGTTTTCGCGCTACTTTGGAGCGATTTTGGCAACTCTATCACTAAGCCATATATCGAGCGATACCTTTCGCAAAAAACAGGCTTTGATATAAGGCTAGATAAATTCGACCTTAACTGCGACGATTTCGACATTACGGCGCTAATTAATGGCGAAATTTCAGCGCATTTGGTGGGCAAATACGACATTTTTTCCAAAAGCTTCGACACAAACTACGAGCTAAATGCAAAAGATCTAAAAAGCTTTGGCGTAGCACTTGACGGCGAAAGGGTTTCGCTAAATGGTCGCGTGCTAGGAAATATGCAAAAAATCAGCGCAAACGGCGCAGGACGGGCGTTTGATAGCGATGTGAAATTTCTAGCTAATCTCACAGATTTTATGCCCACAGACCTGCAAATCGTAGCGCCAAATTTAAATGTCGCCAAAATTTTAGCCGTGGCAGGTCAGCCGCTTTACGCCACTGGAAATGTCGCCATTAACTCCAATATCATCGCCACAAACGGCGCACCAGAAGGCAGTGCAACCATAAAATCGCAAAATTTATTGCTAAATGAAAAGGCGCTAAAAGATCTAAATATAACTATCCCAAGTGGCGTTAAAATCGCGCTAAACTCTGATATCAGCGTGAGCGAGGGTATTGCCAAAGCCACGAGCGAAATCAGCTCAAATTTGGCAAATTTGAGCGCAAAACAAAGCGTTTTTGATATGCAAAAACGCACCCTTCAAAGCGATTTTACTCTAAGCGTGCCTGAGCTTAAAAATTTAGCCAAAATCATAAACTACGAAACCTCTGGCGATTTACTCGCTAGTGGCGAGCTAATCAGCGATTTTAAGGATTTCACGCTAAAAAACACAAACATAAACGCCTTTAAAAATGGGCTTAAAGCCGTGATAAATGGCGCGTATAATGCGCCTAGCAAAGACGGCAAAGCAAGCGCAAATTTCGCTATTAGCGACTTTGCCAAACTCTCTCACATCACAGGGCAGAAATTTTCAGGCTCTGGCAAGGGTGTGGCTGATATCACGCTAAAATCGGGCAAACTAGCTAACCTAGCCCTAAATCTCGACGCGCTTGGCGGAAATTTGATAGCTAGTGGCAACCTTAGCGCGCTAAGCGTGCGCGCAAAATCGCTAAATTTGGCAGTTATAACCTCGTTTTTGGGCATGGAAGCTATCGGAAATGGCGCGATAAACGGCGAAGCTAAGCTAAATCTAGATTCTGGCATAAACGGCGAACTTAGCGCAAATATCGCTAATGGCGTGCTTTATAAAAAATACCTTGACAAACTTAGTGGCAAATCTTTCCCAAGCGATACGAAATTTAGCCTAAATTTGGGCGCGAATATCAAAAACTCGCTTGCGAATTTTACTGCCAAACTCGGCTCAGATTTGGCGAATTTCGACAAAATTTCAGGCACCTACAATCTCAAAACTAGCACTCTAAACGCCGATTATGGCGTAAATGTGCCAAATTTAAGCAAGATGAAATTTTTAACTGGCATTGAGCTGTTTGGCAAATTTAATGGAAACGGCAAAATTGATTACAAGCCTAAAAATTTCGCCGTTTCGTTTGCGTCAAATATCCTTGGCGGGGCGATGAACGGCAAAATGATAAACGATGATGTCAGCGTCAAACTCACGAAATTCGCAGTCAAAGACCTGACCGATATGCTCGGTGTGCGCCACATTTACGACGGCGTTGGGGACATGGATTTTAGCTACAACACAAAGGCAAAAAAGGGCAAATTCAACTCCCTCATAAATCAAGGACGCCTCAAAAGTAGCGATTTTATGGGCGTCGTAAGCAAAATTTTAGGTCGCGATTTGGCGAGCGAAGTTTATAATAATGTAACGCTTGATGGCACAATCGTGCAAAATTTAATCACTTTTAACACAAATATGAGCGCACAAAAAAGCAAGCTAAATGTAAGTGCGGGCAAATTTGACACCCAAAGCAAGCAAATCAATATCCCGGTTAAGGCAAATATCGAAAAAACGGATATTAGCGTCCAAATCACTGGCACCACGCAAAACCCAAAATATAGCGTCGATTCTGCGTATTTAAAGGAAAAATTAAACAAAGAAATCAGCAAAGGTATCGACAAACTCTTAGGCGATAAGGGGTCTAAATCAGGGCAAAACACTGGCGCGAATTCTAACGCGCAAAACAACGCCAAAGAAAAAAGCCGTGAAGACAAGGCAAAAGAGGCTGTTAAAGGGATTTTAAAGGGGCTGTTTTAGCGCAAAATTTGGCTAAATTTTAAGATTTAGCCAAATTTTAAAATTTTTAAAATTTCAAAAAATTTCGGCGCAGTATTTTGCAAGCCAAAATTTAAACAAAACGCAAAATTTCAAAATTTCAAATCTCAATCACCACGACCTTGCCCCTGCTAAGGGCGATTTTGCCTGATTTTTCCATCTCTTTTAGCACGCGCGATACCGCCTCTCTGGCACTTCCGATATGATTGGCTATATCTTCGTGTGTCGCGCACACTTCGCCGTTTGCGCCCAAATTTTCGCGCAAAAAGCCCATTATGCGCTCGCTAAGTGGCGCGAAAATCGCCTGCTCGCTAGCCATTATGACTTGCGAAAAGCGTTTGGCTACGATTTCTAGGGCGAAATTTAGCACAGCAGGGTAGCGTTCTTTTAGGATTTTAAAAATGCTTGGCGGGATTACGATAAGCTCACACTCGCTTCTAGCCTCGACGCTAAGGCGGTTTTGGGCAAGGGCGAACTTGCAAGTATCGCAGATCATACAGCTCTCGCCGTTTTGTATGCTAAAAACGGTCAGTTCCTTGCCCCCAGTGCCGATAAATGCGCGCAAAAGCCCGCTACGAAGCAAAACATAGCCCAGACAATCCTCGCTAGCATAGATTATCTGCCCCGCTCTTAGGCGCTTTTTATACGCGTTTTTGTAAATCAAGCCCAAATCATCGCCCTCAAAATCAAATTTATCGCAAAAATTTCCCTTCAAAAACTCCCAGTCTTGCGCTTCTAGCATATTTCACCCCTAAAAATTTTATAAAGCTTTCATTTTACACTTTTAAACTACCATTTACTTTAAATTACTAATATTTTGAAAATTTTTAAGGAGATACAATGAAAAGCCTAACCCTGCCACTAATCGTATCGTGCGCGCTCTGTGGCGCAAACGAGCTAGAAAAACCAAAGCAAAATTTCATCGAAATTTATCAAAACGATAGTTTTTTGACCCAAACTTTTAGCCCGGGCACTGCGAAATTTAGCGTAGAAATCCCTGCCACGCTCGATTTAAGTCTGCTTGAAATCAAAAGCGAGTGCGAGCTAGAAAACCTTGAAGACAGCGGGATTTATGAGATAAAAAGCGATGAGAGAAAACGCCTAGAAGAAGCCCTTGCAAAGGTAGTAGCGCAAAAAAAGGCAATCCAGGCTAAGATTGAATTTAGCAAAAATTTGGCTAGTTCTGGTAGCGGAAATGCAGATGAATTTTATGCAAGCACGCTAAGAGATTTTGAAAATATCGCTAAGCTGGAAGCCGATGAGAGCGCGCTAAACGAGCAAATCGCACGCACACCTAGCGCGCAAATGAGGCATGCGAATTTAAGCTTTGCATGCGCGCCAAAGAGCGTTGCATTGCGATACGCGGCGTTTTTAAACGAGGGAGCGAGCGCGAAAATCAGTGCCGATACAGAGAAGCAAAAACTTGCTATCACGCAATCAATCCGCGTGAAAAACCCGCTAAATTCGGCTCTTGACGCGCTTAGTGTGGCGATTTATCCGTATGCGTATTCTGCCCTGCTCGCCCCAAGGCCGTTTCGGGCGCAATATATCGGTGGGCAAACTTACGAAGCAGATGGCGTGTATATGCAAAAAGCCATGCTAAGTGCCGCGCCAAGGGCTGCTATGAGCAACCGCGCCGTGCAGGCGACAAATGCCCAGCTCACACTATCGAACTCATACACGATTGAAAATTTAAGCATTGCGCCAAATGAGAGCGCGAAAATCGACTTTGACGAGCAAATTTTAGAGGCGAAATTTAGCATTTTTATCGACGCATACAGCCAAAATTTAGCGTTTTTGCAAGCCAAAACAAAGCTTGAAAAACCACTCAACCACGCCCTTACGACAATCGAAATTGATGGGGTAAATGCAGGCCAGGACTGGCGCGAGGAAATACCTGCTGGTGTGGATATCAGCGTGTTTTTAGGACAAAATCGCCTAATCAAAGTCACCAAAAAAATCGATGAGAAAAACACCAAAGAAAACTTTTTTGGCACCAAAAAAACCACGATTTCTAGCTGGAATTACGAGGTGAAAAACACAAGCAAGCGGGCTTGGGATATCGAACTACTCGCCAAAATGCCACTAAGCGCGGACGAGAAAGTCAAAATCACTGATAAAAGTGGCACGAAAATAGGTAATATCGACACTGAGGGCCGAGCAAGCTGGAAATTCAGGCTAAATAACGGCGAGGCAAAAACGATAAATTTCGGATATGAAATCAGCGACGCTAGAAGCGAGTGAGATTTGAATTTGGTGGCTAAATTTAGTTAGGCTCGGGCGGATTTTGTATATTTAAAGCTAAGGAAAGTTCAATTTTTCCACAAAATTTACATAGATTTTGCCTGAGCTTTTAACTATTTTTAGTAATCAATTCTTTCTTTACACAACTGCTGACAATAATTTTGCTCAAATATTATTAAAAAACTTTTCGTCAATTTCATAATCTTTTATTTCTTTTAAACCAAGCCCATATTGAGCTAATTTTTCCATAAATTCTTCATCGTCGATTAAATCAATCTGTTTTTTACCTGACTTCATAGCCTCTTCTTTGGCATCTCGCGTAAAACTTCCCGTAGTTATACATAAACCTTTTTCTATATCGGTTGTTAAAGAACCGCGAAAATCCCGTATCGCAGAAGCACTTACAGAACCACTATATCGCTTACACTGAAATGCAACATTAAATGTAAAAATTCCATTTAGTTTAAATTTTCCCGTTCCGTCTATTCCGCCATCGCCTGTTTTTTTAGTAACTTCGACATCTACGAAACCGCACTCTCTAAGCAATCTTTGCGCAAGTTTTTCAAAAGCAAAAGGGTTCATATTTGTTAATATTTTAAATAATCTATTTTTCCAAGTTTGAAATTCTTCATTTTCTTCGACATATTCTAGTTTTTGCTCCAAATCTTTGTCATTTTGTTTGTTTTCTTTTATTTTTTTATTTTTATTAAATTCTTCGATTATTTCTTGCGGATTTATATTTGCAAATTTTGCAAATTCTGGCGTTACAGACCAAATACCACGCTCACTATTCGTAATTACTCCAAAAGCTTTTAAATATGTTCTCGCCCATGCCAACTGATATTCAAGTTCGCTTTTTTGAGTATTAGCATGCAAAATTTCCAAAATTTTATCATCAATATTGAGTATTTCAGTAACTTTATCAACAATTTCAGTATTTGAAGCAGAATTTCCCTTTTCTTTTAAAGCCAAAAATGTAGCTTCTATAAGTTTATCAAATGAATATTTATCTCTCAATATTCTCCAATTTGAATTTTGTTTCATCTTGTTTCCTTTTTTTATAAATTTAAGCTAAATTTTTGCTAAAAACGAATTTCGCCGTGCGAATTCGCCAAATTTGGCATTTCACACGGCAAGTAAATTTACAAAATCTCTTTTCTGAGCTCGCTAGGGGTTTTTGGCGAGATAAGAGCCGGTGCGATGTCAAAAATGCTAAACGCACCACTTTTGCCGTCCTTATGTAGTCTATATGCCGCTCTTGCGTAAGCTACCAGCACGCTAGCCGTAAATTCAGGGTTTGAATCAAGTTTTAGGCTAAATTCGATTAGGTGTTTTGTCTCGCCGTGTTCGCCTGTGCTACCGCTTCTTAGCACGAAGCCACCATGCGGGATTCCGCCGTGTTCGCGTTTAAGCGTCTCTAAGTCGATAAAATGCACGGTCGTATCATAATCAGCGAAATAATTTGGCATTGTTTTGATTTCGTTTTCGATTTTCGCCTTGTCGGCGCCGTCTTCGGCGACCACGAAGCACTCACGCAAATGTTTTTCACGGGTGCTTAAATTTGGATTTTCTCCGGCTCTGACACTTGCTAACGCGCTTTCAATCGGCACTGTGTATTGTCTAGCATCGACTACGCCTTTGATTCGACGGATAGCGTCAGAATGCCCTTGGCTCACGCCTTTGCCCCAAAATGTGTAACTCTCGCCACTTTCTAGCACACTTTCGCCCACAAGGCGATTTAGCGAAAACAGACCCGGATCCCAGCCAATAGCGATAATGCCGACATTTCCGCCGCCTTTGGCTGCCTTATCGACATTTGCGAAGTGTTCAGGGATTTTAGCGTGTGTATCGAAGCTATCGACGACGCAGAAGTTTTTCGCAAATTCTGGCGTTTGTGTTGGCAAATCAGTCGCCGAACCACCGCAAAGCACCAAAACATCGAATTTGCCTTTGAAATTTAATATTTCATCTATGCTAAACACACTCGCGCCGCAGGTTTTCACACTAGCTGGCTCACGGCGAGAAAAAACGCCAAAAACTTCCATATCGCTTGTGTTTCGCACGGCTAGTTCGACGCCACGACCTAAATTTCCATAACCTAAAATTCCTACTTTGATTTTACTCATTTTTTATCCTTTTTATTAAATTTTATTTCTGAATTTTGCCTATTTTTGGGCTTTCACGGCACCATTTCAAATCGCCAAAATCGTTTTGAAAAACCAAAAAATATCATAAAATTTCCTATTTTTTAAACATAAAATACACAGCCAAAACTAGGAAAACAAAGCTTATAATGTGGTTAATGCGAAAAGCTTCGCTTTTGAAAATCAGCAGTGCAAACACGCTAAAAACGCTAAGCGTGATGACTTCTTGCAGGACTTTGAGCTGCCAAATGTCAAACGAACCGCCGTTGCCGATGTAGCCGTATTTGTTGGCTGGGATTAGCAGACAATACTCGAAAAACGCCACGCACCAGCCAAATAGAATAATCCCAAAAAGCCCAAGGTTGCTAAAAAACGGAATTTTGGTAAATTTCAAGTGCGCATACCACGCAATCGTCATCAAAACATTTGAAAAAATCAGTAAGATTATGGTGTAGTATGGTTTCATTGTGCGCCACCTAAATTTTTAATTTTATACTCTTTCGCATTCTTCACTTCACTCCCAAATTTGCTAGTTCCCCGCAAACTTTGTTAAATTGCTCTTTTGCGTTTGCTAAGCCGTTGCGATTGGTTTCGATGACGCTAGCAGGGGCTGAAGCCATAAATTTCTCATTTCCTAGCATATTTTCTAGCTTTGCGATTTCTTTTTCAAGCTTGGTTTTTTGCGAATTTAAGCGATTTATGATAGGGTTTAAATCCACGCCTTCAAGCGCGACAAAGCTTTCTAAATTCGCGCTCACATCACGCACGGCATTTGCCATAGGGGCGCTTACAAACTCGATTTCATCGCATTTAGCAAGTGTTTTGATATAATCTTTCGCCCCGCTTAAATCAAATGAGCTTAGCACAGAAGCTTTTGCGATTTTGGCATTTCCTAAATCAATCGTCGCTTTTGCACGACGAATGCTCACAATCGCTTCAATCACGCGCTCAAAAAGCTTTTCGATCCCTTCGTTTTGCGCCGAAGTTTTTGGGTATCTCATCATGGTTACGGATTCTCCGCTCTCCAACGAAGTCCCGCTAAGCTCGTGGTAGAGATACTCGCTGATAAACGGCATAAATGGGCTAAGAAGCTTTAAGGCTTCTTTAAAAATCATACCAAGCTCAGGGATTGCAGCCTTGTTTGCTTTGCTAAGCTCAATCCCCCAGTCGCAAAATTCGTCCCAGAAAAATTTGTATAAATCAGTCGCAGCGTCGTTGAAGCGGTATGCGTCGAGATTTGCCCTGACCGAATTTACACACGCCTTAAAACGGCTTAGCATATACTCTCCAAGCTTCGTTTTAACCAAATTTTCGTCCAAATCACCGAATTTAGCCGAATTTAAAAGCAAAAATTTACTTGCATTGTAAAGTTTATTTACGAAATTTCGATAAATCAAAAGTTTATCGTCGCTTAGGCGCAGATCCCGTCCCTGCACGCACAAAACGGTTAGCGTAAATCGCAAAATATCGGCTGAATACTCATCGATTTTATCGAGCGGATCGACGATATTTTTGCTTGATTTGCTCATTTTTTTGCCGTCTTTGTCCTTGACAAGGGCGTGAAGATAGACATCGTGAAATGGCAGTTTGGCAGTAGCGTTTTCGCATTGAAAAAACATTCTTGCAACCCAAAAGAAAAGTATGTCAAAGCCCGTAATAAGCATAGTATTTGGGTAAAATTCCTCCAAATCACTCTCATGCCATTTTTCATCTTTTAGAGCGTTGCCGTTGCCCCAACCAAGTGTGGAAATCGGCCACAAGCCGCTTGAAAACCAAGTATCAAGGACATCCGGGTCTTGCGTAAATTTCGCACTTCCGCATTTTGGGCATTGGCTAGGGTTTTCGCACTCGTCCGCCCACTCATGTCCGCACTCGCAGTAAAACACAGGAATTCGGTGTCCCCACCAAAGCTGACGGCTAATGCACCAGTCTTTTAGCTCTCTCATCCATGCATTAAAGCTGTTTATCCAGTGCGCTGGGAAAAACTCAGCCCCGCCGTCATTTACCATTTTTATGGCATTTTTAGCGATGTCAGATTTGACAAACCACTGCTTTGAAATATAGGGCTCGACGACATTTTTACAGCGGTAGCAATACCCGACTTGATTTTCGTAATCTTCGATTTTTTCGATGAAGCCCAGCTCATCAAGTTTTGCGACGATTTTATCTCTGGCTTCAAGGCGTTCAAGTCCAGCAAATTCGCCACAATATTCGTTTAAAATGCCCTTTTCATCGAATATTGTGATAAATTCCAAATCGTGGCGATTGCCGACTTCGTAGTCGTTTTGATCGTGCGCTGGTGTTACTTTTACGCAACCTGTTCCAAAAGCCATATCGACATGCTCGTCAGCGATGATTTTGATTTTTCGCCCTATAATAGGGAGTTCTACAAATTTTCCGATTAAATTTTTATAGCGTTCATCGCTAGGATTTACCATGACCGCAGTGTCGCCGAAGTATGTTTCAGGGCGAGTTGTGGCTACAACGATAAATTTATCTTTTTCATCGCAAAGGAAGTACCTCACATAGTAAAGTTTGCCTTTATTTGCCTTGTGTTCGACTTCGACATCGCTAAGTGCGCCGTCGTGAGTACACCAATTCACCATATAATTGCCACGCACGATTAAGCCCTTTTCATATAAATTTACAAAGGCTTTTCGCACGGCGTTTTTAAGCCCGTCATCCATGGTAAATCTCTCTCTGCTCCACGCAGGACCCACGCCAAGACGGCGGATTTGGCGAACTATCGTGCCGCCGCTTTGCTCTTTCCATTTCCAAACATGTTTTAAAAACTCTTCTCTGCCGATTTCTTCTTTTTTTATGCCTTTGGCTAAAAGTTCGCGTTCGACGACATTTTGAGTAGCGATTCCAGCGTGATCGAGTCCTGGTTGATACAGCGCTTTGTATCCGTCCATGCGTTTATAGCGCGTCATAATATCTTGCAAGGTGCAAGTAAGAGAGTGTCCTATGTGTAAAACGCCCGTTACATTTGGCGGTGGCATCATAATGCAAAATGTTTTGCCTTTTTCTTGGATATTTTTGTTGCCGTCGATCTCGAAATAACCGCGCTCTTCCCAAATTTTATAAAATTTTTCTTCAACTTCTTTTGGATTGTAAAAATCTGCCATTTTAACTGCCTTTTTATTTGATTTTAAAAACTGATGATTATAGTTAAATTTCACTAAAAACCAGTTAAAATTCGAAATTTTATCGCCAAATTTGCCCTAAATTTGCGATATTTTAAGCTAAATTTTAGTAAAATCAAAGATTTAAAATTTTCCCCCAGAAAGGTTGCAAATGGATTTTGCTATCGAGCTATTTTTGACGATTACTGCACTTGCAATCGTTCTAAACATAGTTTTTAAAGTTTTTGAAATCCCTAGCATTATCGGATATATCGTCGCAGGTGTGTGTTTTACGCAGATTTATAGCCTCACACGCGACGAGAGTATGTATATGTCGCAAATCGCCGAATTTGGCGTGGTTTTTCTGATGTTTAGCATAGGATTAGAGTTTAGCTTCAAGCACCTAATGAGTATGAAAAAAGATGTCTTTTTCAACGGATTTTTGCAGGTTGCGGGCACTGGGCTGATACTCACTCTCATAATAGATCAAGTTTTGAGCGAAAATATCAAAACAGCCATTATTATCGGTCTTGCGCTCTCTCTAAGTTCTACCGCAATAGTGCTAAAAAGCCTAAATGACTCAGGCGAGATTAATCGCAACTACGGCAGAAAGGTGCTTGGAATTTTGCTTTTCCAAGATTTAGCCGTGATTCCGATTTTGCTGATGATTGATATTTTTGCCTCCACAGATAGCACGCCCGTAAATGAGCTGGTTTTGCGCACAGCCATAAGCGCAGCAATCGTAATAGTCTCGCTTTTTTTAATCGGCAAATTCCTGCTAAACACCCTGCTAGGCTATGTTACAAAGCTAAATTCCAAAGAAATTTTCATCGCCACGGTTTTATTCGTGGTAATCGGGGCTAGCTTTTTGGCTCATGTGTTTGGATTTAGCTACACGCTGGGCGCATTTATCGCTGGCATGCTGATTGCCGAGACCGAATACAAGCGCGAAATCGCCGTTGGTATGAGCTCGCTGCGCGATATTTTGCTAGGACTTTTTTTTATCACAATCGGAATTCAGATTAAATTTGACATCATCGCCAACCATTACGGCGTAATTTTACTAGGCATTATTATTATAATGGCGCTAAAAGCCGGCATTGTCTATGCGATTTTAATCCTTTCAACTCACAAAAGAATTGCGCTCAAATCAGCCCTATCTCTGGCGCAAATCGGCGAATTTGCCCTAGCGATTTTCGCACTTTTAATCTCCAAAAATTTAATAAACAAAGAAAACGCTCAAATTCTAATCGCAATCGTTGTGGCGACGATGATTTTGACACCATTTATCTTAAAAAACCTAAACCGCATCGCAAACCGCTTCGAATCAAATGTCGAAAAACTCGAAGACGAGGTGCATAAGGTCAAAATTTCGCCTATGAAAAACCATTTTGTCATCGTTGGATACGGCAGAGTAGGACAAGAAATACTGCTTAGACTACGCGATAACGGCCTGCCATATATCGTGGCTGAAAGCGATTTGGAGCTTGTCGATCTTGGTAAATCTCGTGGCGAAAATGTGCATTTTGCAAATATGATGCAAAAAAGCGTCATCGACGAATTTAGCCTGCGTCAGGCATCTGTGATAATCCTAACGCTCACAAACCAAGAAAAACTCGATATCGTAGCAAATATGCTAAATAAGGAAAATTTAAGCGCAAAAATCATTGTGATGTATTCAGGGCCGTATCGCAAGGTCGAATTAGAGGGCGAATTCGGAGAGAATTTTATATTTATGAAGGAAGAGCGCATGCTGGCTGGCTCGCTTTTGCAAGAGGCGTTAAGACAAAAATTACAAAGCTAAAATTTTAAAAATTTAAGTAGAATATAGAAAAAATAAAGGAAATTTAGTGATAAAAATCGAAAATTTGCATAAAAGTTTCGGAAAATCCGAAATCATAAAAGGTGTCAGCGCAGAGATTAAAAAAGGCGAAATTTTCGCTATCGTAGGACAAAGTGGCGCGGGCAAAAGCACCCTACTTCGCTGTATAAACGGACTAGAAAATTACCAAAGCGGCAGTCTAAAAGTCGCTGGCAAAGAGGTGGCGGATTTAAAAGGCGATGAAGTGCGCGAATTTCGCAAAAATATCGGTATGATTTTTCAACATTTCGCGCTGATGAGCCGAAAAACGGTCGCAGAAAATGTCGCCACACCGCTTAGGTTTTGGAAATTTGAGGAAGGATATATCAAAGAGCGCGTGGCCGAACTGCTCGAACTAGTCGGCCTCAAAGACAAAGCAAACGCCTATCCTAGCGAGCTTAGCGGTGGTCAAAAGCAAAGAGTAGCCATTGCTAGGGCATTAGCGCTAAAACCGCAAATTTTACTTAGCGACGAGGCGACCTCAGCGCTCGATCCAAACACAACGACGCAAATTTTAAATTTGCTTAAAGAAATCAACCGCTCGCTTGGCATTACGATAGTTTTGGTAACGCACGAAATGGAGGTCGTCAAAAGCATAGCCAACCGCGCCATGCTCCTAAAACACGGCGTTGTCGTGGGCTCTGGCGATATCGTGGAGCTGTTTTTGCACCCTGATGAGCATATGAAGGAATTCCTAGGCGAAGAGGAAGTGCTACCACCAAATAATATAAATGTAAGGCTGTTTTTCCCGCCAGATGTCGCGTTTGATAGCATTATCACGCACATGGCGCACGAGCTTGGCATAAATTTTAATATCGTCTGGGGCAAACTTGAACGCCTTGATAAAAGCGTCGTGGGCTCGCTCGTGATAAATGTCCTACCAACCCAACTCGAAGCCGTAGAGAAATATATCAGCGAAAAGGGCGTGATTTACGAAGTCGTGGAGAAAAAATAATTTTTCCCAAAAAATTATAATTAAAATTAAAAATAAAATCGGCGAAGTCATTTGAAATTTGACTTCGCCAAGTGAAATTTGGCAAAGCCTAAGCTCTGCCAAATTTGCCAAATTTAGCGGATTACTAGCCCTTGCGGGATACCGTTGCGAATAACCCAAACTAGGACTTTTTTGCCTTTGTAGGCTTTGATATATTTGTTAAAATCATCTATATTTTCGACATCGTTTTGACCGATTTGGATAATTATATCGCCCTTTCTAAACCCATACTCGCTCGCTTTTGAATCAGCTTTTACATTTGTTACGATTGCGCCTTTTAGATCTTTATTTAGCGCATATTTTGAGCGAATTTCATCATCTAGGTTTTTAAGGCTTAGCCCCTCTAATGCGCCCTCATCGACATTTGAGCTACCAGCGTTAGATGATTTATCCATGCTATCTAGTTTGAGGGTTACTTTTTGGTTTTTGCCGTCGCGCTCGAACTCGATTTCGACCTTGCTACCCGGATTCATCGAGCCGACCAAATTTTTAAGCTCGTTTGCGTTTTTGACAGGTTTATCATCGACTTTTATAATCAAATCACCCCTTTTAATGCCCGCTTTATCCGCTGGCAAGCCCTCTTCCACGCTCGAAATCAGCGCACCTTCTTTGCTATTGTAAATCTCTTTTTGCTCTTTTGACATATCGCTAATCGTTACGCCGATATATCCGCGCTCGATTTTGCCGTCGCTAATGAGCTTTTTGGCGATATCTTTGACCATATTTGACGGGATTGCAAATCCTATGCCGTTGTTTCCGCCACTTCTGCTTAAAATCGCTGAGTTTATACCAATGAGCGCACCACGGCTATCGACTAGCGCACCGCCTGAATTGCCAGGATTTATCGAAGCGTCTGTTTGGATAAAATTTTCGTATTGATTAAGCCCGATATTGTTTTTATTTAGCGCAGAGACGATTCCTTGCGTAATCGTGCCGCCCACGCCAAATGGATTTCCGATAGCAAACACTATATCGCCCTCCACAGCCTTTGACGAATCCCCAAATTTAATCGCAGATAGCCTTTTTTCCTCGATTTTGATAATCGCCAAATCTGTTTTCGAATCCGTTCCTACGACCTTGGCTTTATACTCTTTGTCATTATCGAGCAGTGTAACTACGATTTCATCGGCATTTTCGACGACATGGTTGTTTGTGACGATATATCCGTCATCTGAGATAATCACACCAGATCCCAAAGAGCTGACCTCGCGCTCTTGTCTAGGCAGGTTAAAATCGAAAAATTGCTTAAAAAACGGATCGTTAAACATCTCCGCCATTGGGTTGTTTGCGACTTTGTGTTTTGATTTGGTCGAGATATTGACGACAGATTTTTTCGCCTCGGCAATCGAGCTGTGGTATGAGAGAACGACATCCTTGCTAAACTCAGGATTTACACGATCAAATTTCGCGCCAGCCTCGCTGATATCGATATTCGCGCCAAAAAGCGAAGCGCTAAGTGCCAAAGATAGCAAAATGGTTTTTTTCATTTAAATTCCTTTTGAATAAAATTTTCGTGCAATTATAAATTTCTAGGGCTAATATTTGTTTAATGTAATTACAAGATTTATAAACAAAATATATTAAACTTGATTGACATAGACTAAACTTTTATGATATAATCAATATAAAATTTAGACAAAAAAGGAAGGTAAAATGGCAAATTCTAGCCTTTATGAGACTCTCGGCATTAGCAAATCTGCCAGTGCTGACGAGATTAAAAAAGCCTATCGCAGGCTCGCTAGAAAGTATCACCCAGATATCAACAAAGACCCCGGCGCAGAGGAAAAATTCAAAGAAATCAACGCAGCGTATGAAATTTTAAGCGATGAGAAAAAACGCGCTCAGTATGACCAATACGGCGATTCTATGTTTGGTGGTCAAAATTTCCACGATTTCGCCAAGGGTTCGGCTGGCATGGGCGATTTAAACGACATTTTAAACAGCATTTTTGGCGGATTTTCTGGCGCGAAGGGCTCGCGCGGGGGCTTTGATTTTGGTGGCGGGTTTAATCCGTTTGAATTTAACTCTGATTTTGGTATGGATTTGGACAGACATAGCGCGATTGAAATTCCATTTGATACAGCCATAAATGGCGGGGAGATGAGCGTAAATTTAAATGGTGAAAATATCAAATTTAAAGTCCCAGCAGGGATAAATACTGGCGAAAAACTGCGAATTAGAGGCAAAGGAAATTCAAACGGTAAGCAAAATGGAGATTTGATTTTAGAGATTAAAATTTCGCCAAGTAGTGAATACGAGAGAAACGGAGATGATTTGAGCAAAAAAATCGATGTCCCGCTAAAAACTGCGCTTTTTGGTGGCAAAATCGAGGTTGCCACACCCAAAAAAACAGCCACGATTAAAATCAGCAAAAACACCAAAAACGGCCAAAAATACCGCCTCAAAGGCTATGGCGTGCAAAACCGCAAAACCAAAATTTTGGGCGACCTCTACGCCGTAGTAAATATCGTCTTGCCAGACGCTGATAGCCTAAGCGACGAGGTTCGCGAGGCATTAGAAAGCTTATAAGGAGAAAATATGCACGATTATGACGAGCCGGTTTATCTAATCTCAATCGTAGCCAAGGTGCTAGATATCCACCCCCAAACCCTGCGCCAATACGAGCGCGAGGGGCTAGTCAAGCCGGGTAGAACGGACGGCAAAATGAGGCTGTATTCGGCGCGCGATATGGATAAAATCCGTATGATAGTAAATCTCACAAAGGAGCTCGGCGTGAATTTAGCGGGCGTGGATGTGATTTTTAGACTGCAAGATCAAATCAGCGAATACGAAAAAGAGATCGAAATTTTGCGCAGCAAAATCTTAGAACTCGGTGGCGAGATTTAAAAATTTAGCAAAATTTGGAATTTAGTTCAAATTTAAAAAGGAAGCCGTTTTGGCTCCCTCTCAAATGAAATTAATAAGTATAGCTTAGCTTTAATGTTACATTTAGCGGTTCGCCGTAGTAGTTAAATCCGCCTTTGTGAAATGAGTCATAATCTGTATAGTAGCGTTTGTCAAAGAGGTTTTCGGCTATCAAGCTAACCTTTAAATTTTGGGTTGGTTTGTAATTTATCGCTGCGTCCCAAGTAACATATCCTGGGTGTCTGATTTCTTCGACATTATTATTTCTGTATCTTATAGTATCACTTTGGGCTTTTACACCAAGACCTACGCTAAAATCATGCAAAACCCCAGGCAGTGTGTAATCCGCATAGGCTCTAAAAATGTGTTTTGGCGCATAAGATCTGAAACTATGACCTTGTTGGTTTGCTGGATTTGTGTCGCTTTCGCTCTTTTTATAGTAGTTTTTGTTGTATGTATAGCCAGCGAAAATATGTAAATCATCGCTAACCTCGCCACTAATTTCAAATTCCAAACCCTTGCTAAGCACCTCGCCACCATTTTCAGAATAGCCAATTCCACCATAATTATTTGGAATTCCAGCTACATAAACAGGGCGATTTTTTTGCGTAATTCTATAAAATGATAAATTTGCATTTAATCTATCATCGAAAAACGCCGCTTTTATGCCAGTTTCATAGTTATGCCCCTCTGTGGGATCCAAGAAATCACCATTTATATCAGTGCTATAAGTAGGCTTGTAAATGTCAGAATAACTAGCATACCAAGTAAAATTATCATTGATATCAAATGTTAGTCCAGCAAACGGCGTTACTTGCCCACCTTTGAAAAATTTATCACTATATGTATGTTCGTTTGTTAGTAGATTGTAATAATTTTCTTCGAATTTATACATACTGTATCTTGCACCCAAAATCAAATGCAAAGGCTCGAAAATTTCAAAATTATTCGCAATCGCTGCGCCTTGTTGGATTATTTTATATTTGTAGTTATTATACCTTTGCGGGTTTGACCAATCAGGCTCTAAAATTTGCGAAGCATGGAAATTAAAGGCGTTGTATGTTACGCTAGGATCAGCAGCGAACATTTTTCGTTTATTATTCATATTTTCGTTCGTGTAATCATAAGTAAGCATTAGCTCATGCTCTCTACCAAACGCCTCATATTTGCCATTTAGCTTAGCATTGACACCGACTTGCTTTGAATCGTTGTCGTAATTATACTTTGGATTGCTAGGTAGTATTCCGCTATCATCAAGGCCGTTAAAACCGCCTGTGTAGAGATAGCTAAATTTCTTTTGAGCGTTTGAACGGGTGTGATTGAAATTGATCGCGCCTTTCCAATCGTCGTTGAAATTATGCTCCAAACCAGCGAAAATTTCATGCGTCCTATACACAGCCCTGTTCCAATCAGCCCCAAAATATGTCGATCTAGAAAGCCCCAAATCCAAACCATCTACGCTAAGAGGCACACCACTCCAATTAGGATTGTTATCAACCCAGTCGTAACTATACCCTACAAAACCGGTCGTATAATCGCTAAAATCATACTCTAAAATTCCATAAAGCATTACATTTTCGTTTTTGACATAATCCACAAAAGAATCGCCCGTGTTAAAATCAGCCACAAATCTACCGCGAAGTGCGCCATCTTTTGCTATCGGGCCACCAAGATCAAGTGTCGCGCCATAATTATTCCACCTACTGGCACTCAAATCCACGCCCAGCGCGAAATCCCTAGTCGCTCTTTTGTGTATTAAATTTATCACACCACCCGGTTCGCCTGTATTTTGCATAAGTCCGCTTGCTCCCCTGACAACCTCCACTCTTTCGTATTTGGCTAGGTTATTTGGCGCGGTAGCGACCTCGATTGATCCGGTTTTACTAGCGGTGTCAGTTTTACTAACGCCGTTAGTTTGGATATTTTCCATGACAAAACCCCTGCTCATATACTGGCTTTGTCCTTGGTATTGCAAGGCTGTAACGCCTGTGACATTTTTCATAGCGTCATCGAGATTTTTTAAATTTTGATCTTTTATGCGCTTTGATGTTAGAACGCTAACAGATTGTGGAGTTTGTTTTAAACTCAAATCAAGCCCAGTAGAAACGCTGGTCGAACTAACCGTATAGCTTGAATTATCATCCGCATTGTCTATAACCACAATAGGTGCAAGCTCATCAGCGACAACCAAACAAGGCAACGAAATAGCTAAAATACAAGGCAAACTGTATTTCATAATATCCCCTTATAATAATGATTATTGAAATTTTAAAAGCGGGGAATTATACTAAATTGATAATAAATTTTAATTTAAATATGTAAGCAAAAATACATAAGTATAAAAAACAAAAATTTTAAATTTTAAAATAATACAAATAAACTAAGTAATAAAATATAAAAACCGGTGCGCGGGGTGCGCACCGATAATAGAAGAATTGCTTTTAAAGGATTATTAATCCATTTGTTTGCGTAAAAATGTCGGCTCTTCTAACTCATCATAAGTTTCATCGCCGTTGAAATCGCCACTAGCTACTTTTTGTTTAGCGGAAAATGAGCTTCTAGCGTAGCTTGCTAGGATAGCTTGTCTGCTATCAGCGACGCTTTGTTTAGTTACTTGCTTTTTTTCAGCGGCGCTCTTTTCGAAACCAGTAGCTATCAGAGTTACCTCTACGCGGTTGTTTTCGATACTATCATCTGTTGTCGTTCCAAAGATTATATCCGCGTCCTCGCTGACAGCCTCTCTGATGATATTCATAGCGCACTCGATTTCGATAAGCGAGCAATCAGGTGAAATTTTGAAATGAACCAAAACGCCTTGTGCACCGTTGATTGAAACATTATCAAGTAGCGGTGATTGGATAGCTGCTTTTATCGCTTCCTCTGCCGCGTCCTCGCCGTCGCATACACCCGTGCCCATTAGCGCCATACCGCGGTGTTGCATTACCTTGCGAACATCAGCGTAATCCACATTCATATCGCTATCGCCTGATTCTAAAATCACAGAAATCATACCATTTACAGCTTGTGCTAGGACATTATCGACCTTTTTGTAAGCCTCTTTGATACCTGTTTTTTTATCAATGATTTTCAATAAATTTTGATTTGGGATTACGATTACAGAATCGCACTCTTTTTTAAGCTCTTCCAAGCCCTCTTGCGCTAGGCGCATGCGTTTTTTACCCTCGAAATCAAACGGAGTTGTAACGATACCGATTGTTAGGGCCTTTTTCTCCTTAGCAGCTTTTGCTACGATTGGAGCCGCGCCAGTGCCTGTGCCACCACCAAAACCAGAGCCTACAAAGACCATATCAGCGTAATCTAGGCGATCTTTTAGATCCTCATAGCTCTCCTCAGCAGCGCCACGACCCATAGTAGGATCCATACCGCAACCAAGCCCTCTGGTTAAATTTGGTCCAAGTTGAATTCTAGTTTTTGCGATTGATTTTTCTAGTGCTTGAACATCTGTGTTAGCTACCATAAGCTCGACATCAGCCTTAGTAAAACCCTCTCTAATCATATGATTAATCATATTGCAACCGCCGCCGCCGACGCCGATTACTTTCATTTTGGCGCCATAAACACCTTTGTTTTCTTCCACAATAAATCCTTTCATTGCAATCTCCTCTATTAAATTTAAAAGCTATTTTTAATCATTGTCATAAATTTTTCAAGCATATTTGGCTTCTTTTTCTCTGGAAGCCCAATGCCCAACCCGCCGCTATTTGCCGTAGTGTTAGTGTTAGTAACACTGCTTTTTACCTCTTCTGTTTCTATCGCTTGCGTTACTTCTTTTTCATAGTATGTCGAACTCTCTCTGCCAGTAGAGATTTTTATAGTTTCGTCTTTGTAACGAAGCTCGCCGTTAGAATCAATCTCATACGGCGTAAAATCGCCAAATCCATACATACAAAGTCCAACCGCGCAAGCATTAGCGCTATCATAAGAAATCTCAGAAAGCCCACTAACGCTCTTTGGTCTAGCCACTCTAACAGATATGTTATCAAAAACCATAGTGCCTAGATCTCTAACATCATCTAGCTTAGCCATACCGCCAGTGATGACTACGCCAGCGCCAAGCCTGTCTTTGTAGCCACTTTTATCTATTTTATCGGCTAAAAGATCGAATATTTCCTTAACTCTTGCTAATATTACTTGCGAAATAATTTCAAGGGAAATCAACTTGCTCTCATCTTCCCTTTCACCCATGATAGGCAAATTTACCTCGCTGTCGCCCTCGTTTATCAAATCATTATATGTGATTTTTATATTTTCTGCATAAGGTAGCGGTGTGTGAAGCGCGCGAGAAAGGTCGTTAGTGATGTTATTCGAACCTAACATAACCACATCGTTATAACGCAACGAATTGCCTAGGTGAATAACCACATCGCAAGTCGCTCCGCCCATATCTATAAGCACTACGCCTAACTCTTTTTCATCTTTTGTTAGCGTAGAAATTGATGAGGCATAGCCAGATAAGACTATATTGCTAACCTTTACCCCTGCCATTTCTACTGATTTTTTCAAATTTTGGATTGAGCTTTTTGGAGCGATTATGATATGAACCGATACTTCTAGCCTCGATCCACTCATGCCAAGAGGATCTTCTATATGCTCTTGCTCGTCGATTTTGAAATCATAAGGAAGCACATGCAAAATAGTATAGTCGTTCGGGACATTGGCTTGCGCTTGGGCTACCTTCATAGCACGATCTATCTCGTGGATACCGATCTCACGCTCCATAGTGATTACGCCACGCGATTTGACACTTTTGGCATACGAACCAGATATCGAAACCACCGCTCTATCGTAGTTACGACCAGCACTTTTGATAGCGCCTTTTACAGCTTGTTTGATTGAGCTAGCAGCCTGCTCGATGTTAGTAATCACACCCTTTTTTATACCTAAGGTATCAGCTACACCTACTCCGCTAATGCTCAACTCGCCGTCATTTTTGGCTATTAAAGCACGAATTTTGTTAGACCCGATGTCTAAGCCTAAGATATACTCACTCACTATCTCTACCTTTATAATATCTTTCGAGTTTATAACGCTTTTCAAGAAGTTTTAACAAATCGCCTTGAAGATTTGAATTTATCATACCGTCGATTTTTTGCGCTACCATAGATTTGTTTTCGTTTATGCTAGTATCATCACCTAAGCTTTGTTCTGTGATTTTATAGACCAAAGCCTTATCGTCAAAAAGCACAACGCCCTCTTTGGCAGGTTTAGAAAACATTTCGCTGATAAATTTATAAAATTCATCATCTCTAAGCGAAGTTGTATTTTGTGAATTTAGCGTAAATTTGCCAAATTCAGTTCCTTTGAAATCTTTAAGTGCGTTTTGCGCATTTTCGTTTAAAACCTCGCTAGCCCTAACCACGCGGTAATCAGCCGCCGCTAAATCTTTTGCCTC
The DNA here is from genome assembly GCF_027737405.1 of Campylobacter sp. VBCF_04 NA7. Lineage (NCBI taxonomy): Bacteria > Pseudomonadati > Campylobacterota > Epsilonproteobacteria > Campylobacterales > Campylobacteraceae > Campylobacter > Campylobacter sp. VBCF_04 NA7. The sequence continues at coordinate 53,380 of NZ_JAOVTT010000003.1, read as the reverse complement.
TTCGAAACTAAGAGGTTTTGGCTCGTCTATGCTAGCGATTTTTACGATTAAATTTCCGTCATTGTAAGCAAAAGGTTTTAAAATCTCGCCGACCTTAGCCTCTCCAAGCTCACCCACAGGAAATGTGCTAGGCGTGGCGATAATGGTTTCATTGGTGTCAGCTTCGCCTTTTTTGATTTCCAAATATTTTTTTAGCGCTGTTTTTTTGGCTTGATCGACGCTAAAATCCTTAATCACGCTATCTTTTGCTGCGACGAAATCTAACACCTTATCATCGCTTCCACGATATGCCGAGCGATTTTCGTTATAAAATTTTTCCAGTTCGGCGTCGCTAGCCTCTGCTGTTTTAGTCGGCATGAAGTATGTATTTAGGGTGTATTTTTTCTCACTCATATAGTGATTTTTTTCGCCCTCCCAAAATTTCTTTAACTCATCGTCGCTAAAACTAACATTATCATCAGCGTAAATCATCTGCGCTTGCACGCTATCTTGCACCAAACCAGAGGCCGTGATAGCCTCGACGATATCCATATTTGGCACGACTTTTATCGCGTCGCTAAGCTTTTCTAGCGTGATTGCTTTTTGCAAATTTCGCTCAAATTCTTTTTTGGTAAGACCTGAATTTTTGACGCTGTTATCGTATAAAGTCTGATTAAAAACGCCGTTTTCTTGGAAGACTGGCGCATTTACTACAAACTGGGCCACATCTTTTTCCGTAGCCCTTAGCCCCAAATCGTTAGCAAAATTTAAAAAATATGCCTCTTTAATAAGCTCGTTTGCAGCGATTTCGTCTAGGCGCATTTGATCGGCTTGCTCCCTAGTAAATCTGCCGTCACTCATGCTATAAAGACGATTGTAAAGCTCAGAATATTTCGTATTTAGTTCTTGGTTAGTAACAGAAATTTGTCCTACTTTTGCGATAGAACCAGCTCTGTTTGCGTTCATATCATACGCGCCCCAGCCCACAAAACCAGCACCGACGAAAGCTATCGTGCTAATCCAGATAGTAGGTATGAGCGACTTTTTATGCTTTTGCATCCAATTGATCATAAATTATTTCCCTTTAATCAACTAACAAAATGTGTTAGTATTATACAGATAAAAACCTTATGTAACACTGAAAAATAGGCATTTTTGTCATTTTATAACGCGTTAGTAACATTTTTTTACAAAAAAGTTAATTATGGTTTAGTAAAAGCATTTTGCAACTATTTTCCAAAACAGCGATTTTTTTCGCAAGGCTCTGCGCGCTTCTGGCATACGCAAACACGCCATATCCCCTAACCACGATGATATCACTATTTTCACTCATCATATAATTGTAAATTTCGTGCGGTGCCCTATCGTGCCAATCATCGTAATTTTTCGGATCGTAAATTTCAAGCCGTTTGATGATAGTCGCACCATAATAATCACGCGGTATGATAAAGTCGTGTTCTAAGGTATATGCAAGCAAATACGGCGGCATAGCGTAAGCAACGAATTTGGCTTCTTTAATATTTTTATATATATTTAAATGTATATCACTATCTATACTCGCCTCTTCCCAGCGATAGTCCTTTTTGGCAAACAACGCCACGAAATCGTCCAAGCCTAGGCTGTCAAAAATGGCATTTTTTTTGTTGATAATGAATTGATTATCCTTAACTTTGGCTGAAATCGAGCCGTGAAAAATGCCAAAAAGCTCCTTTCTAAACATCGAAAGCGAAATTCTACGCAAAATTTCGTAATAATACTCGTCCATTTTTTACCTTTTACCTAAAAAATGCGCTATTATACTAAACTAGAAATTTTAAAAGGATTAAATTTGCAAATTCCTCATATTCCAGTTTTGTTTAACGAAACACTTAGCGCATTTTCGGACACCAAGGGTGGCTACATACTTGATTGCACCCTAGGATACGCAGGACATAGCCAAGGTATCTTGCAAAGCCTACCAAATGTCCATTTAATCGCATGCGATAGGGATAGCGAGGCGATAAATTTTTCGAGTAAAAGGCTAGAAAATTTCAAAGATCGCATGCAAATCCATAAGGCAAAATTTAGTGAAATTTTAAAAATTTTGCCAGATGAAAAAATCAAAAACATAAGGGGAATTTTAGCCGATATCGGCGTTTCATCGCTTCAAATCGACAAAAACGAGCGCGGTTTTGGGCTAGGAAGCGATGAGCTAGATATGCGTATGGACAGCTCCTGCTCAAAAGACGCGAAATTTATAGTAAATAATTATACAAAAGATGAGCTTACACGGATTTTGCGTGAATATGGCGAGCTAACAAACGCATATCAAATCGCTGAAAAAATTATCCAAGCACGCAAACTCTCACCGATTACCAGCGCGAAAGATTTGGCACAAATAATCGGCACTAGACCAGCCAAAAATAGAAGCGTAAGCCCCGCAATCCTCGCATTTCAGGCAATCAGAATAGAGGTAAATAACGAACTTGGCGAGCTTGGCGAGCTTTTAAATTTAATCGAACAAAAAGCAAAAAATAAAGTCTTAACTAATGCAAAAATTGCTATAATCTCCTTTCACTCGCTCGAAGATCGTATCGTAAAAACGCGTTTTAAAGAGTGGGAAAAAGCGTGTATTTGCCCAGAATTTGCACTAAAATGTGAGTGTGGAGCTAACCACAATCTAGGCAAAATCATAAGCAAAAAGCCAATCACCGCTAGCAGTGAAGAGCTAGCACAAAATTCTCGCGCAAGTAGTGCGAAGCTGAGAATTTTTCAGATAAAATAGCCAAATTTAGGCTATTTTAGTAAAATTTTATTAAAAATTATAAGCAAAATTTTGTGTAAAATATTATGCTAAATTTTACTTATAATTTTTCGAATTTTGAAAATTTTAAAATTTAAATGGAGAAAATTTTGAATAACGAATATGATTTTATCATAAATAATTCCGTCCCAAACAGGACCAAATCCACACCCAAGACGAGCGAATATATCAGCGACGAACAAAACCAAATTTTGCAAAACTACCAAACCACAAATTTCAAAGAGGTAAATTTATCCTTAAACAAACTTTTGATGACCTATTTGATAATGATGTTCGTGTTTTTGCTAACCGTGCCGGCGATTTTTATCCGAAACGAGATTTACTACATTTCGCGCGACATCGCAGAGCTTCGCACCAAACACGAGGTCCTACTCGAAGAAAACCGCGCTCTTAAAAACAATATCGAGTTTTTGCGTTTCAAAAAAGAGATCATCGACGCCGTCAATCTCGATGACAAACCGAATTAACGCCCATTTTGGCCAACTAACGCACTAACTAACAAAAAATTTATGTGATTAATTTTAAATTTATTTCGCTACCGCAAGTCTGAAACACTGCCCCGAAATTTTGATTTATCATTTAACCTGTCATTGCGAGAATTTTGCGTTAGCAAAATTCGTGGCAATCCACGAGCTAAAATCACCGAACAATAAATTCGCAAAATTTATAAAATTCCATAAATTTCAAAATTTTAGCAAACAAACTAACCCTAAATTTTAAACTCATAAATTGCTTCGCTTCGCTCGCAATGACAAAATCAGACGCAAAATTTAAGCAGAAAACATACTTTAAAATTTTCTTAATTACTTCATCAAGCTTTTACTTTCCTCGCAATGATAGATTAAGCAAAATTTCAAATTCCGCACCCTACTTCTACCTAAATTTCATCTTTAAATTCAACCGATTTTAATGGGGGGGGGGGTAAAATCTCGCATTTATTTTTAAAGGAATTCAAAAATGAAAAATTTAATTTTAATTTTTGCTTTACTGTTTTTAACAGGTTGTTTTTACAAAGAAAGCAAGGCTGCTCCGTATCTTAACGAATATGGCAAATTGGTTGTTTTTACAGATAACAAAAGTGGCTGCAAAATAATAGGCGATATAAAATCGAGCGTTAGCGTGCAATATCTTGAAAACTATCAATATTTTCACGAATTCGATACATTTGCAAGAAATGATTTAAGAAATCAAGCCTCTGTTTTTGCGAAAAACAACGACAATATAAAACTTAGAATTATAGATAAAAAAATAATGTGTCGTCATTTTTGGAAAGATTGTATGGAAGTTTATGGAAGTTATGACAATATCAAACCAGACGCACTTGTTACGAGTTTAAATTATACCGCCGAAATTATGAAATGCAATTAATGAATTTTCAATTTTAATTTTAAAAAGGTCTTTGATGAAAAAATTATTATTTTTTACAGCTATTTGTTTTTATGTTAATGGGTTATATGCGAGTTCGCATAAAATTCAAACTCTTACTTCTAGGGGAGCAAAAGTTATCATAACAGATGAAACACCTAAGGGGTGTAAAAGTGTGGGCGAAGTCGAAGCTGTTGATTATAGAAAAAATAATGAAAGTTTAGTTTCTTTTGATCTATTAAGCAAAGGTGCTATCAATGATTTGAAAAATAAAGCCGCCAAAAAAACGAGTGCTAATAGACCTGTAATAAAAATCATCGAAAGCGGATATATATGTGGCAAGAAAAAAAGCACACAACAAGGATATGAGTGTAGCTATAAAGAAGCAATAAGTGGAAAAAAATCGCTTTTTGCGGTAGCGTATAAAGCTATCGTTTTTAATTGTAATTAAAATTTGTAGATTAAAAATAAAAATGCAAATTTAAGGCGTGGCTATAAGCCGAGTTCTGTCTGTGCGGTCATTTATCTACACTGGTTTTTGCAAACCAGTTCTAGCGAATAGTATTTCATAAGACCTTACCTTCTATTCTTGCTGCGAGTTGGGTTTGCACTGCCGCCCATGTCTCCATGCGCGCGGTGGGCTCTTACCCCGCCCTTTCACCCTTACCACAGCGCGAACGCTATGGCGGTTTGCTTTCTGTTGCACTTTCCCTATGGTTTCCCACGGCGTCCGTTAGACGCAACTCTGTCTTATTGCAGCTCGGACTTTCCTCTTGTTTATCACAAGCGACCGCTCGCCACGCCGAAGCGCAATTATAGCTTTTTATGCTTAAATTTCACAAACGCCAAATTTGGAAAAATTTGTAATTTTTAAGCTATGAGCTTAGAATTTTAAAATTTAAAATTCTCTAAAACTCTGCCATTTACCCTGCTCTTAATTTAAACTTTGTAGATTGCTTCGTCAAGGCTACGCCTTTCCTCGCAATGACACTTATGGCAAATTTTGTTTGATTTGTCATTGCGAGGAGCGAAGCGACGAAGCAATCTACGAATTTAAACAACCAAAAAGCAAAATTTGCAGAATTTTAAAATTCAAAAATTCTGCGAAATTCTGCCATTTGCCCGACTTTTAATTTAAACTTTGTAGATTGCCACGAATTTTGCTACGCAAAATTCTCGCAATGACACTTAGGGCAAAATTTCGGCGCAGTGTTTAAGGATTGCGTCAGCAAGAAATTTGAAATTTTAATTCTACTTTTTCTTTGAATTTTGCGTAGAATTTGCCGTGGCGTTTGTGTCGATATAGCCCATATCCACGAGTTTTTCAAAGATTTTTTTCACCACAGGACCTGCTGCGCTTCCGCCACCGCCTCCGTGCTCAACTAGCACCGTAACGGCGTATTTAGGGTTTTCATACGGACCGAAGCTCGTCATCCACGCATGCGAGCGGTGGAAATAATCCATTTGCGACTCTTTTAGGCGTTTGTTTGTCTTTTGCGATAGTCCTACGACCTGCGCGGTGCCTGTTTTGACCGCGAGCGGGACGACAGCGTCTTTCATGATTTTATACGCAGTTCCGCCGTTTGGGTTGTTTCCCACCTCATACATACCGCGCCTTACAAGCGGGAGTTGGTTTTTTTCAGCCGGAGTGAAAAGCTCGCCCGGCTCGAAGCTAATCTCTTCGCCGTCAATGCTCTTTAAAAAATGCGGGATTATCGCCTTGCCTGTGGCGATTTGGGCTGTGTTTTTGGCTACTTGCATAGGTGTTACTAGCACATCGCCTTGACCGATTGAGGCATTTACGGTCTCGCCTTGATACCATGGGCGTTTGAATTTTTGCATTTTCCACGCCTTATTTGGCATGGTACCTACGAATTCGTTCGGCAAATCCACGCCCGTTTTCACGCCGTATCCCATGCGGTTAAGGTAAGCTGACATATAATCAATCCCCACAATCAGCGAGCCTTCGTAAAAATATATATCACAGCTACTTTTGATAGCCTGCACTAGGCTCACTCTGCCGTGCCCTCCACTACTCCAACACCTAAATCTGCGCCCTCCAAGCTCAATCGCACCACCGCAAAACGCGCTCCAATTCTCATTTATCTTGCCACTGTTTAAAAAGCTCATTCCAACAGCCATTTTGATTACCGAGCCTGGCGGATAGAGGCCATTTACGAGCTTGTTTGTAAATGGGTGGCGCGGATCTTTGATTAGCTCGTCCCACTGAGCTTGCGAAATTCCGCCCACAAAGGTGTTTAAATTATACTCAGGGAAGCTTCCAGCGCCCAGTATTGCGCCGTCTTTGAGATCAATCACAATCGCCACGCCGTCTTTGTCTTTGAAAATTTCCTCTAAATATTTTTGGAATTCCAAATCAATCGTCAGCGAAATCTCGCTACTGCTTGGCTCCTCGTATGAAATCTCCTCGACAACCTCATTTAGCGCGGTTACCTTGGTCTTGCGCTCGCCCCTTTTGCCCTGTAAAATTTCATTATAATACCCCTCCACACCGCTTCTGCCGTTATATCCAGTAAGGGCTGAGAGGGGGTTGGATTTGATATCTTTTTTATTCGCGCGTCCGACATAGCCGATGATATGCGAGGCGAGATGATTGTGCGGATAGTAGCGTTGCGAAGCAGGCTCGACACGGATATTTTCGTGCAGATTCAAATTCGCAAAATGCGCGATTGTTTCGTTGTAATCCAAAAATTTAACGACTTCGATAAAATTTTGGTTATAAACCGAGTTTTCGTCCTTGTAAATTTTACGCATTTGCGTGGTGTTTAAATCCGCGAAATATTTGCTGATATTTGCTAGCTCAGCGTCCAGCGCGCTATCTTTTAAATGTGGCGCAATCAAAAGTGAAAATCCGATATTATTAATCGCTAGCGGGCGATTTTTGGCGTCTAGTATCTGCCCCCTCACAGGCGGGATATACTCGGTCGAGACGACATTGTTTTTGGCGATTTGCTCGTAAAATTCGTTTGATTTGATAGCTAGATAATACACCCTAACCAAAAGCATGGTAAAAAACGCCAAAACAAAGAAAAAGACGAATTTTAATCTCATACAAATCGCCCCTTAAAAAAGAGCAAACTAAGCAAAATATCGACCACGATATAGCTTAAATACTCGCTTCCCACACTCATAGCGTCAGCTTTTTTGATATACGAAATCGCGCCATTTACCCCCAAAATCAGCGCATAAGCGATTAGCACATACAAAGCCAGCAAAAAGTTGCGGAATTTGATATTTCGCAGGCTAAATTCGTAGATAAAAGTGTAAAAAACAATGTAAGCTAGCGCAATGCTAAATAGGTTAAATCCGTAAATTTGCTCGGCGCAAAATAGATAAAAAATCGCAAAATAGTAAGTGAAATTGTATTTTTTAAATTTGTTTTCATGCTCGAATTTCAGCACCACCAAAGTCACGAAAAAAAATCCCAAAAGTGGTGGCAGTCCCCGATACATCACGCTTAAAAGCAGATAAAACGCGACGCCAAAGCTCAGGGCAAAATCGACTATAAGGTATAAATTACCGCGACTTCGTTGCATACTGGAAACTTTTTGCAAGATATACAATCTGCCCAAATTTTTTGAGCTGGAAGCTCGTCTTTGCTGATTTCTTTAAAGCCATTTTGCTCGAAAAAATGCTTTTGATAAGTTAGCGCAAAGACATGTTTTAAGCCATAAAATTTCGCCTCGTCTAATAAAGCTTTGACGATTTTTGAGCCGATTCCTCGCCTGCGAAATTTCGGTGAGACGACAAACGAGCGAATTTCTGCAAGATCTGCATTGAAAATTTTCAAAGACGCATATCCTGCAAGCTCGGCATTTTGTGGTTTTTGGGCGAAATACTGCGTGTAAGAGGCGCAAATTTGGGAATTTTGGTTTGAAATTTCACTAGAATTTGCCCCTAAATTTTCGCTATCAAATTTCGGCTCAGTGTTTTCTGGCTTGGCGCACGCCTCATCGCAAACATACGCTAGCGTGTATGAGCGGATATATGTGGCGATCTCATCGTCGCTTCTAGGCAAAATCACACCGCTTTCGACTTCGGCTTTTATCATTTCTTGCATTGCGCCTATGTCGCACAGACGCGGTTTTTCTAACACTATCATAGTCCAAACGCCCTTTTTATGATCAATTCGCGCGCTTTGGCTATGCCAGAACCTTTTAGCGTCGAGACAAAAAGTGCGCCAGGATCGCTTTTAAGCAATTTTGCGCGCCCAGCTTGATTTAGCTTATCAGCTTTCGTGTAAAGGCGCAAAATTTGCTGATCGCCCCGCAAAAAGCTCTCCACATACTCGCGCAAATTTCTATCAATATCCAAATCGAATTGACGCGAATCTATCAAATGGACAAAAAGCTTGATATTTGGGCGGTTTTTGATAAATTCGTCCAAATTTTTCTGCCAGATATAGTGCATTTTTTTCGACACTTTTGCATAACCAAAACCCGGCAAATCCACAAACATAAGCGAAAAATTCTCGCCTAAATTTGCCAAAGCTTCATCAAATTTTTCATTTTCGCTAAATTTTTGCCCAAATTTTACTTCGAAATAATTCACAAGTTGCGTTTTGCCCGGCGTCGAGCTTGATTTGGCTAGCCCCTTGCGCTGAGTTAGAGCGTTTATCAGGCTGGATTTGCCCACATTTGAGCGCCCCAAAAACGCCACCTCGCTCATCGCAAACTCTGGGCTATCGGCAATCCCTGCGGCGGAAGTTATAAATTTCGCGTCGTTTATGTTTATCATTTTTGCTGATCTTCTACTTGAAAGATTAATCTCACAGGCTTTTTGCCAGAACCACCATTTGGCGCGGATTTGACTTCGTAGGTGCCTTTGGTGCGATTGACCACAATCTGCTCGCCAAAGACCTCTTTTTTAGTCTCAGTTTCGTGTAAATGCGCGTTTCCTTCGAGCGTGTATGTCTCGACTCCCGGCGTGTATGTCAGCACCGCACCCTGTCCGTCGTAGTGTTTGTCATTTACTAGCACCTTAAATTTCGCATTTCCTGTGGCGACATATTTTGTGGGTTGCTTTTTTGCGTCGAAATAAATCGTAACCTTATCCGAAGTCAGCGTATCATAAGAGCCTTTTTTTATCTTTACATTGCCCGTTAGGGTGCTGATTTGTTTGACCTCGTCAGCAAAAAAATTATCCGCCGTAACCTCGACTAGCTCAGGTGCGCCAAATGCGCTCATACAAGCCAAAAGTGATGAAAAAATCGCTAATTTGATGAATTTTTGTCCTGCGTGTAATACCATGCGTGAATTCCTTTTGAGTTTGTTTTTTTATTTTTTGTATCGTAACTGATTTTTTCGCCAGTTACTTTGTTTTCGCCCTGAGTGAGGGTGTATGGCACATCTGAGCGAACGATTTTGTTTTTGAGATTGTAGGTGATTTGCTCGGATTTGTAATCTATTTCGTCGCTGTTGCGGTAATGCGCCGAACCGCTAAATTTGATATTATCGCCCTTTTTAACGGCTAATTTTGAGCTAATTGTATGATTTATGTCGTCTATTATCACAGCGTCAAATTCGTAAAATTCATCGCGGTCTTTGTAGCGAATCCCGTTTTTCGCCCTGAATTCACCAGTGATTTTCTCGCCCACTTGATAATCTCTCACGCCTTGCATTTCGAGATTTGAGACATTTAAATTTTCCTTAAACATCTCCTCAAAATACGGAGTTTGCACGCTTAGAAACACCATAGCGACGCTAAAAATCGCGATTACGACATAGAAAATTTTTATAACCATTTAGAGTTCCAAATCTCTCGCATATTGTTTTTATCGACCAAAATTTCAATCATCTCGCGCACCGCCCCATGCCCGCCACGCGCATTTAGCGTATAATTAGCCCTTAGCGAATTTAGCGCGTCGCTTGGTTTAAAACTCATACCAACAGCGTTTAAGAGTTTTGCGTCGTTTAAATCATCGCCAATCGCCGCAGCCTCGCTAAAATCGAGCCCAAGCTCCGCAAGTATTTCGCTAGCTCTGCCGAATTTGTCCTTTTCGCCCTGAAAAACAAAAGGAATTTTAAGCTCTTTTGCCCTATTTGCCACGATTTGTGAGCTTTTGCCCGTGATTATGGCAGCGTAAAGACCGCACCTTTGCCATTCTTGGATCCCAAAGCCGTCTTTGACATCGAATCTCTTCATCGTCTCGCCACTCTCTGCGTGATACAGCGCGCCGTCAGTGAGCGAACCATCGACATCTAAAAAAATAATTTTTATCATAAATTTTCCCATAATTTCGTAAATTTAAAAGCTAATGATTTTAGCCAAATTTTGCTTATAAAACAGCCATTTTAAAGTAAAATTTTAAAGCTTTGGTTAATAAATAAAAATCGAAAAAATATAAACCAAACAAAACAAAATCGGCAAGATTATCGCAAAAATGCAAAGCACACTTTTTATTCGCCTTTTGTAATACGCTCTTTGGTCGCTAAAATTCGGCGTGCGCGCAAATCTAAAAATATAATAAATCAAAAAACAAAGCGAAATTATCCACAAAAGTGGTAAAAATCCAAGAAATGCCAAAGCAAGAGTTGTTTGCATTTTAATCCTTTAAATTTCGCTAAATTTTAGCGCAAATTCCATTGATTGTGCAAATAATTTTTACAATTCTCATTGCAAAAAAAGATAATTCATCGGTAGAAATCATAAAATTTTCATTTTTCTTTAATCTGTTATTGCGATAAAACGCAGTTTTGAAGCAATCTGTGGGTCAAAAAATTTAAAAACGCTAAATTTGCAAATTTTATAAATTCCAAAATTCTATGAATTATATAAAGATGCCAACATTGAATTTTGTATTTGTGGATTGTTAAACAGCATTGTCCTCTTGCAACGACAATGGCTAGTATTTCCCCATACCCACGAAGTTTTGACAAGAATATTCTCTCCCATATAATCAAAATAAATTTGCGAATTATCACTATTTACCACGCTAAATTCGCCATCGCCGTCAAGGTCGAGCACGAGTGGATCATAGATATCAAACGCAAAATTTGGTTGCGGGATATGGAGACCTGGTGCTAAGGATTTTTTACAAAACCACCAACTTTGCTAGCCTGTTCTGCGTTTTGCCCAAATCTCCATATATCCAAATATATCTGTAATTTTTGGCATAAATTTCTCCTTAGTTCAATTTAAATTTGTTATCGATTACTACATAATCATTAATTTTGTCACAAGCAACTTTATATTTTAATTCGCAAGCTTTTTTGTATGCGTCAAAGGCAGAGATATAGCGCTCTTCCCCTTCATAAATTTTCCCTGTATTATAAAAACAAATTTCATCATTATTACATCCTTGTCGCATATATGCTTTTGCTACATTAAAACAAGCATTACTATTTTTTTCTACATTACACTGATTTTTGTCTTTATTTAAATCTAAAATTTTAGTATCTGCTTTATCGTTTTCAAAAAATTTTATATGATTGACATTACAAGCCTTTTTATATCCGTTTTCGCAAGCAATTTTTATAGCGTTATTTGGCGTATTGTTGTTTTCGTTTGCTTTGCCGTATAAATAACAAGCTTCGTTGTTTCCCAATTCGCATGCTTTGTAAAAATACACAAACCATGAATAAAAACAAGCTCGTCCTATCGAGGCTTTGTGACATGCTCTTTCGTATAATTCCAAAGCTTTTTCACTATCTTTGGCAACAATTTTGCCTTTTCGGTAAAAAATCCCCATTATAAAGCAACCGCGACTTTCTCTTTCGTTGCAGTTTTGTTTTGCGCGTTCAAAAGCATTTGTATCATCACCTACATTTTCTACCACATTAACATAGGCGCTATCTAAACACGCTATGTTATCGCCATCTTTACATTTGCTATCATAAATATCATAAGCTTGTTGCATATATTTTTTTCTTATTTGTTTATCGTCGCCATAAAATTCTTGCGCTATTTCAATGCACATTTTTGCGTCATTATTTTCACATTTTTGATTTTTGATATTAAAATTTGAATTTTGATTAAAATTCGACATATTTTCTACACTTTCTGCCATCATAAAATTTACGCTTAACCAAAATGCGCACAGTATCATCAAAAATAGTTTTTTCATTTTTGTCCTTTAAATTTCAAATTTACGCCACTTTTTTGCTGTGACTTTTACTTTTCTTAGCGTTATTTTACATCAAATTAAAAAAATCAAATACTAATTTTTTTGTAAATTCAGCGTCTGTGGTTTTGCACTTCATAGATTATCCGATGACAAATCGTTGGCGTTAAGGCAAATAAATTAGTAAATTTTCAAATTTGAGATAAAATTTGCGCTAGTTTCGCTGAATTTAGCGAGCCGATTTGGCGCAGGTTTTCTAACTCACTGCCGTTTTTAAAAAACAAAATCGCAGGCGGTCCCATAATGCCAAATTCTTTTTTAATCTCGCTCATTTGGGGGCTGTTTTGGGTCAAATCAACCTTAACAAGAGTGAAATTTGACAAAATCTCAGCCAAACTCTCATCGCCAAACGCCGCCTCACTCTCTTCGCAGTTTTTGCACCACTGCGCCCAAAAATCCACAATCACGGGCTTTTGCGAGCCCTCAATTATCGAGCGTAACTCGCCCAAATCTCGCACGAAAATAAATCTTTCCCCATTTTTCGCACTTTGCGTCATATCGCCTTTTTGCGCAGCTACGCCCTTTTGTGCCGAAATTTCGCTAAGTGGCTTAGCAAAATCTCTCGCCCCGCTTGCAAAACCGATGAGTAAAAGCACGCTATACACTAGCGTTAAAAGCGCGAGTGCGCGTTTTAGTGCGTTTGCGCGCGCATCAAACAATCCCAAAACCCCAGCCATTAACGCGCACAAAATCGCGTAAAATAGCAATGCTAAATTTTCGCCGATTATAAAGCGCACTATCCAAACCGCCATAAACAAAAGCAAAAATCCAAAGATTTTTGGCACCACTTCCATCCACTCGCCTGGACGCGGCAGCGCGCCTCCAAGCCCGATTATTACGAGCAAAACCCCGCTTCCAAGCCCCAAAGCAAAAAGCGCGCTAGCTCCAAGTGCTATATTTGCGCTATTTGCGATGTATATTAGCGCAGCACTTAGCGGGGCTGAAATGCAAGGGCTAACCATAAGTGATGAAATCGCCCCCATTAAAAAAACGCCCACAAATCCGCTTCTCGCGTCGCTTTTGGCACTTAGGAAATTTTGCAACCCACTAGGAAGCCTAATCTCATAAAGCCCAAAAAGCGAAAACGCCAAAGCTACAAAAATAGCTGCCGTGATGATTAGGGCGATTTTATTTTGCAAAATACCTTGCAAATTTTCGCCCAAAACCGCCACACCAGCGCCCAAAACCGCATACGAACTCGCCATGCCAAGCACATAAATCACGCTTACAATCAGGCTTAATTTCACGCTTGGCTTGCTAGCTGTTTTAGCCACGATAATCGACGAGAGTATCGGTATGAGCGGGTAAATGCAAGGTGTCAGAGAGAGCAAAACGCCAAAACCAAAGAATAAAATCAAGGTCATAAAAAAGCTTTTGTTTTCGAAAATTTCTAAAATTTGCGATTGGCTTAAATTTGAGCCAAAATTTCCCGAATTTTGCTCTAAATTTTGTTCTAAATTTTGACTTAAATTTTGCCCCGAAATACCTGCGCCGGGATTTTGCAAGGCCGAAATTTCATAGCTCTTGCCACTTTTATTTAGCGCAAAGCCTCTGTTTTGTGGCTCGTAGCAAAACCCGCCCACAGTGCAACCAAGAAATTTCACTAAAATTTGAAAATTTTTGCTATCTTTTGCGTTTGCCAAAACTAGCCCCATAGGCAGAGCAATGCTGAAATTTCCATCATAAATTTGGTGATTTTTATACGCTTTTGGCTCTGGTAAATTTAAAAGCGCGCCAACTTCGGCATTATCAATAAAAATTTTTATCTCATCTTTGTAAATATAGATCTCATCTGTGACGCGAAAATTTAAGCTAATTTCACTTTCGCTTGTGTTTGTATCGACGATAAAGGCCTCATTTGGCGCGATTACTTCGCCAAAAAGTGCAATAAAAAATAAAAAAAGAAAAGATAAAATTCTCATTATTTGCCTTGAAATTTTTTCGTAATATTATCAAAAACATATTAAATTTTAATTCTTTTAAATGTATAATCTAAGTTTTATTTTCAAAAAAGGAGAACAAAATGGCTGAACAAACAAGCGATACACAACTCAAACAAATCGCATACGAGGGCAAAAAAATCAAAAAAATGAATAAAGAATTTTACGAGAGCGAGCTTGTAAAATTTCAAATCGAGTTACTCAAACTTCAACGCTATGTCAAAGATAAAGGGCTAAAAGTCCTAATCATCATGGAAGGTCGCGACGCAGCGGGCAAAGGTGGCACAATCAAACGCCTAACCGAGCACCTAAACCCACGCGGTTGCCGCATAGTCGCACTCGAAAAGCCAAGCAATGTCGAAAAAACACAATGGTATTTCCAACGCTATGTCGCGCATTTGCCAAGTGCGGGCGAGATTGTGATTTTTGATAGAAGCTGGTATAACCGCGCTATGGTCGAGCCTGTAATGGGATTTTGCACCGATGCTGAACACAAAGAATTTTTGCGCCAAGTGCCGAAATTCGAGGAAATGCTAGCGAATTCTGGCATTATTTTGTTCAAATTTTATTTCTCAGTTTCAAAAGAGGAGCAACAAAAACGCTTCGAGGCGCGCCGCACAGACCCTCTTAAACAATACAAACTCTCCCCAGTAGATGCCAAATCGCAAGAACTTTGGGAGCAATACACTTTGGCAAAATACTCAATGCTACTAGCCTCAAACACCGATATCGCGCCATGGATCGTGCTAGATAGTAATGACAAAAAAGCCGCAAGATTAAATGCGTTTCGCTGCATTTTAGCCAGAATTGATTATGATGAAAAAATCGATCCTAGCGAATTTAAAGTCGATGTGGATTTGGTCAGAACCGGCACAGAAGAAATCATGCTTATGGAAAATAGCCTTAGAAACGAGGGCTTGGAAAAACTAGAAACCCTAAAAAAAGCGCAAAAAGCCGAAAAACAGGTAAAACTAGGCACAGGTAAGCCAAAAGATAAAAAATAACCAAATTTAGACGCCGTTTGTGCGTCTAAATTTATCTTTTCTTAAATTTTTGATTTAATTTAACTAAATTTATATAAATTTTGATAAAATTCGCGGGAAACCAAACCACACAAAGGTAAAACATGACATATAAATTCGAAAATTTATACCAAAATTTAAGTTTCTATGCGAGCGAAAAATCTCGCCATATAGCGATTTACGATGAAGATATGGAGATTAGCTACGCAGAGCTTAAAGCCAAAGTCGATGCAATTGGCGCGTATTTGCAAAATAGTGGAATTCGCTTCGGCGATAGAGTGGCTATGTATGTGCAAAACGGCTATGAGTTTTTCACCATTTTTCTAGGTATTACCTCAATCGGCGCGGTCGCTGTGCCTATGAATACCTTCCTTAAAAACGAGGAAATTGAGTATATTTTAGACAATTCGCGCTCACGCATGATTTTCGCTTCGACCGCCCTTAGCAAGGAGCTTAAAAGCATTAGCGCACCAGATATCAGACGCATAATTTGGGTCAAAAGCAAAAGCGATGAGCCAACCCCAAACTCAGCCCTTCCAAACGCGCAAACACAAGGCGCACTTAGCGAGCACAATGTCAGCTTCGATACTGTCCTAGCCTGTAAAACCAAGCTAGAAATAGCGAAATCTCCGACCGAAAACGATCTAAGCCATATCGTCTATACCTCAGGCACGACAGGCAGGCCAAAAGGCGCTATGATTCGCTACAAAAACATACTCTCAAACGCCGATAAAGCCACTCCTCGCTACAATGTGAGTGGTAAGGATAGATTTTTGGTATTTTTGCCGATGTTTCATAGCTTCACGCTGACTGCGACGCTGATTTTATCGCTATACAACGGCGCGAGCATAATCGCTCTAA
Source organism: Campylobacter sp. VBCF_04 NA7 (assembly GCF_027737405.1). Taxonomy (NCBI): domain Bacteria; kingdom Pseudomonadati; phylum Campylobacterota; class Epsilonproteobacteria; order Campylobacterales; family Campylobacteraceae; genus Campylobacter; species Campylobacter sp. VBCF_04 NA7. The sequence continues at coordinate 37,267 of NZ_JAOVTT010000003.1, read as the reverse complement.
AATCAGTTTTCCCTATCACAAATGTCCTAAATACCGCCCTAAAACGCAAAGCAACGGTATTTTTGGGAATCCCGTCTGTTTATACAATGCTAGGCAAGGCAAAACTTGGCTGGAAATTCAGATGGTTTAATAAGCTTAGAGTATTTATGTCAGGTGCAGCCCCTCTTGCACAACAAACAATCGACGAATTTTACAAAAAATTCCCAAAAGCCCACCTTATCGAGGGTTATGGACTTAGCGAGTGTTCGCCTATCGTATCGCTAAACTACTACGACAAACAAAAAATCCTAAGCGTAGGCACACCGCTTGATGGATACGAGGTCAAAATCGTAAATGATGAAACCATGGAAGTCGCTCGTGGCGAGATCGGCGAGATTATCGTGCGCGGAGATTGCGTCATGGAAGGATATCTAAATATCCCACCGGAAGAGACTCTCACAAACGGCTGGATTCGCACGGGAGATCTTGCATATATGGACGATGAGGGATTTATCTATATCGTCGATCGTATCAAAGATATCATCATCGCCAAAGGCATAAATGTCTATCCACGCGAGGTCGAGGAAATCATCTACAAAATGCCACAAGTCGAAGCCTGCGCAGTCGTGGGTATCAGAGACGAATACGCAGATGAGGAGGTCGTAGCCTTCGTGCAACTCAAAGAAAATCAAAAATTAAGCGAGCGCGAAATCAAAACTTATCTGAAAAATCACCTAGCAAACTACAAAATTCCAAAGGTCGTGCATTTCGTGCCAGACCTGCCACGCAACGCCACTGGCAAGGTTCTAAAACGCGCATTAAAAGAGCAGATCGCAAAAGGTAATAACGCGTAAATTTCACCTTTTATCACGCTAAATTTAACCCACAATTTGTGGGTTAAATTTGGTAAATTTTATAAAAGATTTAATGTATGAAAAATTTATTATGGATTTTACCTGTTATTTTCTTAGCTATTATACTAAGGATTGTAGAACTAGATAAGAAAAAGTCAAATTTTGTAGTTACAGCCGATACAAACATATCTAAAAACTCAAAAATTTCAAAGTATGTCTCACAACGAGAAGTTGAAACCTTTGCATTTAGGCACTGGAATATTAATGAAGATATGGTTAAAAATAACGAAAAAATGGAAGCCTTGCGACTACTACTAAAATCAAAAAACACACAAGAAATTTTAGCTTATATGAAAGATAATAACATTAGCGTAGATGAACCACTTCATAAAGGTGTAACGCCTTTGATGTATGCTAGTTTTTATGATGACATAAACACAGCAAAAGAGCTTATAAATTTAGGAGCAGACCCACATAAAAAAGATAGGCATAAGCTTAGCCCTATGGCATACGCTATGGAAAACAACTCTACAAAAGCGGTAAAGCTTTTATATGAAAACGGTGTTAAATTTGATGAAGTTACTATGATACAAACACCACTTGGAGTTTTAGGATTAAGTGATTTTTGGGAATTTGAACCATATTTTGATGAAAATAACACAGCTCATCTTATCTGGAAAAGCTTTGATGATATGCACAGCGGAGAACATGACTATTTGAGCGAATATTTTTTCAGATCTCTGTTAAGAAACAACCAACTTGATATTTTAGAGCTTGTATTGCAAAGTGGGTATAAGCCATATTTATACCAATATCATATTGGTGATGATAATTATAAGGCTACAAGCGATATTGCAGAGATAGAAAGACAATATGTTGAATTTCCAAACAATTACGAAAACAATATAGAATTAGCTCGTTTTCGACATTCATTATATTTTCCAATATCTCAATCCCCACATCCAAAACCAAAAATAGCACTACTTAGAAAATATAATGTCCCAATAGACGCTTGGAACCCAAGCAAGGAATTTTTGAAAGAATTATATGATAACGAGTGCTACGGTGCTTGGAGAAGTGAATTTAGTCCTAGAAAAAATGGGGAGACTTATTATTTAAGAATACAAGATCGTGGAACCAAATTTTTATACGAAAATTGTTTGGATAAAAATGACACTTTTGAAAACATAGAAGAGTATATAGTTTTTTATCAACAAATGAAAATTATAAATAAAATAACAGCAAGCGAAGAAAGGAAATTTGGCTACGGAAACAATCGTGTAGATATGAATATCACTTCCGATGAAATTAAAAAACTTCAAAGCAAATATAACAACAATTTAGAATAAAAATATCTTTAAGGAGAGAAAAAATGACAACAGAAAACATAGAAGCTAGTGAGCAAAGATTTAGCGCCGCTATAAGTGATTTTTTTGGTATTACATTTCTATCCACTGCACATGCGCGCTTTTGAGGCATTTTATACGAAGCTATTCACACGCTATAACCAATAACTAAATTTAAATAAAAATTTTATTCAAATTGCAACTTTAGAATTTTTCACTATAATTCGCATTTTTATCTACAAAATTTCTACAAACTCGCCAAAAATCAATGTCTATTTTGAGCTATGAGCCTGAAATTTTTATCCAAGAAGTAGAAGTAATAAATTTTGGCGCCGAATTTGACGCCAAAATTTGAAAGATTAAACTAATCTTTGTTTTTTGAAATACTCTTTTGGAGCCTTGCATAAAGGACAGGCACCTGGGGCTTTTTTGCCACGATGCACATGACCGCACACTTCGCAAACCCAAACTTCCTCATCAAAACTTTCGAAAAATCCCTCTTCAAGCAAGATTTTTTGAAGCTCGTTGTATTCTCTCTCGTGCTCGACTTCGACCTTGCCGATAGCGTTAAACAGCCTTGCGACCTCTTTTTTGCCTTCTTCTGTGGCGATTTGAGCAAACGCAGGATACATGCTCTCATGCTCGTATCTCTCGCCAGCTGCGGCGTCGATTAGGTTTTTATCCATTTTATCTAGCGGAATTCCAGCGGCTGCGTGGTGGGCTTTGAGCTCGGCTCTTGCGTGCCATTTTTCATTTTCAGCTGCTTCGTAAAAGTGGCGCGCGATAGCGTGGAAACCAGCTTCTTTGGCTAAATCTCCGTAAAGATCGTATTTGTTTCTAGCTTGTGATTCGCCGGCAAACGCCTTCATTAAATTTACCTGTGTCAAATCCTCAGTGATACATTTCATCGGCTCTCCACAGCATGTCAAAACTGCGCCCTCGCCTACTTTTTGCACTTCGACTTCACAGCCGCATTTGTCGCATTTGTATGTTTCGTATTGTCTCATACTCTCTCCTTTATCAAAAATTCAAAATTTATGATAACCAAAAGCTCATTAAACTCTACTTAATAAAAATTATTATTTAGAAGTGAAATTTCAAATACAAATTTACATATAAATTTAATAATTGTTGTGTTTTGCGCCCAAATTTTATGATAAAATCGCCCTTTTTAAATTCTCATCAAAGGAAAGAAATGAAAAAATTATTTCTAACTACACTTCTTAGTGCAAGCGTTGTAAGTTTTGCCTTGGCAGAAAAATTAGTTGTCGCAGCTACTCCTGTGCCACATGCTGAAATTTTAGAGCATATCGCACCAGAGCTAAAAGCCGCTGGATACGAGCTCGAAGTCAAAGTTTTCAACGACTATGTTACTCCAAATTTAGCCACAGATGACGGCAGTGTGGATGCGAACTATTTCCAACACGAGCCATATTTAGTGGAATTTAACGCCAAAAATGGCACAAAACTCAAAACAACAGTTGGCGTGCATTTAGAACCGATGGGAATTTATAGCAAAAAAATCACAGATCTAAAAGACCTAAAAGACGGCGCCAAAGTAGCTGTGCCAAACGACCCTACAAACGAATCTCGCGCTCTTGATGTTCTTGCGGATGCAGGATTAATCGAAGTTAGTAAAGATGTAGAGCTTCGCACAGCCCTAGATGTAACAAAAAATCCTAAAAATATCCAAATTTTAGAGCTTGAAGGTCCAAATTTGCCTCGCACACTTGATGATGTCGATATCGCTGTAATCAACTCAAATTTCGCTTTCAACGCGGATTTAAACCCAGTTAAAGACTCACTTTTCATCGAAAAAGCAGTCGGCAACCCATACACAAACATCGTCGTCGTCAAAGAAGGCAATGAAAACCTACCAAAAATCAAAGCCCTTGATAGCGCACTTCAAAGCGAAAGTGTGAAAAAATTTATCGAAGAAAAATACAAAGGCGCGATTGTTCCGTCGTTTTAATCCAAATTTAGCCTACGAATTCGTAGGCTAAATTTCGCATTTTTTATCATATTACGCATATATTTACAATCTTTTTTTATAATGCGCGCAAAAATTTTCAAAAAAGGAAAAAAATGAAAAAATTCTTATCAATCAGTTTCGTCGCCGCTATGGCGCTTTCGCTAAATGCTGGCGTGCTAGCTAGTGTCAAAGGCACAGATATCACGGTTACAGACGAGGATATCGCACCAGTTTTCGCTCAAAACCCACACGCTACCCCAAGCGATGAGGATAAAAAACAACTAATCGATCAAATGATTAAATTTAAACTTATGATTGCCGAGGCCAAAAAAAGCGGTATCGTAAATAGTGAAGAATACAAAAAACAAGTCGAGCTTGCAAAAGATGAAATCGCCTTTGCTTTGTGGCAACAAGAGCAAACAAAAGATGTCAAAGTAACCGACGAAGAGGCCAAAAAAATCTATGATGATAATAAAGACAGCTTCATGCAACCAGAAAGCGTCGTAGCTAGCCACATTTTGCTAAAAGATGAAAAAGAGGCAAAAGACGCTATCGCTAAGCTAGAAAAAGTCAGCAAAGACAAATTAAAAGCCGAATTTAACAAACTTGCCAAAGAAATTTCAACAGATCCAAGCGCCAAAGAAAACGGCGGCGATTTGGGCTCATTTGGCAAAGGTATGATGGTAAGCGAGTTCGAAGAGGCTGCGTGGGCGCTAAATAAAGGCGAGATTAGCAAAACCCCTGTGAAAACTCAATTTGGCTATCATGTCATCTATAAAGAAGACCTGAAAGAGGCCGCTCCTGTGGAATTTGACAAAGTAAAAGAGATGATAAAAGCTCAAATTGCGCCAAGCAAACTAAACAAAAAAATCGACGATATCGCAAACGAGCTATTTAGCAAACAGACAGTAGAATACGCAAAATAAAAATTTCAATTTAATGCGCGGAATTTAATAAAATTTAAGTTTCGCGCAAATTCTAAATTTCAAATTTAAGGAAAATTCGTGCTTACATCAATCGTAAATTTTATCGTAGAATTCGTCGCAGCATGGGGATATTTCGGCATTTTTGTGATGATGTTTTTAGAAAGCAGTTTTTTTCCATTTCCAAGCGAAGTCGTGATGATTCCAGCAGGATATCTTGCCAGCAAGGGCGAAATGAGCTTTGCCATAGCATTTGCGTGCGGGCTAGCAGGGAGCGTGGCTGGGGCTGTGTTTAACTACTATTTGTGCTATTTTTTCGGGCGCAAATTTATTGATAAATTTGGCAAATTTATCGGCGTAACAAATGAAAAATTCGCCAAATTTGAAGCATTTTTCAACAAACACGGCGAAATTTCTACATTTAATTGCAGACTAATCCCAGGTATCCGCCAATACATCAGCCTGCCAGCAGGTCTTGCAAAGATGAATTTAGCGCGATTTTGCACATTTACAGCACTTGGTGCTGGGATTTGGGTGCTGATTTTGATGCTACTTGGATATTTTATCGGCGAAAATCAAGAATTAATTAAGGAAAAATTGCATATAATCACGCTTCTTTTATTGGGATTTGTCCTACTTCTTTCTGTAATTTACATACTTCATATCAAGCGAAAAAATCACTAAATTTAAAAAAAATCTTAAAATAAAACTAACAATTATAAAATTTTGAATTTAAAGTAACATTTTAACAAAAATTTAAGATTGTTTTTAGGTATTTAATAATACAATCACATAAATTCTTTCAGAAAGGACTAGTGATGGAAACTAGAAAAGAACACGATTTTATAGGTGAGCTTGAAATTCCTAACGACAAATATTATGGCGTTCAGACTTTCAGAGCTTTGGACAACTTCAAAATGACAGGTCGCAAACTTGGCGATTATCCATTTTTTGTAAAAGCATTTGCACAAATCAAAAAAGCAGCAGCACTTTCAAACAAAGAATTGGGCGTTTTAAAACCAGAGATTGCTGACGCGCTTGTAGTTGCTTGCGACAAGGTTATCGCAGGCGAATTCGCAGATCAATTCGTAGTAGATATGATCCAAGGTGGCGCAGGAACTAGCACCAATATGAATGTCAATGAGGTTTTGACAAATGTCGCTCTTGAAATTCAAGGTCATGCCAAAGGCGAATATCAATTTATCCATCCAAACGATCACACAAACCTAGGCCAAAGCACAAACGATACATACCCTAGCTCAATCAAAGTCGCAGCTTACGCTAAACTTACAGATTTGCTAGCTGCTATGGAAGAGCTAAAAGGCGAATTAGAGAAAAAAGCTGAGGCTTTCAAAGATATCATCAAAATGGGTAGAACAGAGCTTGAAGACGCTGTCCCAACTACACTTGGCAACACCTTCCACGCTTTTGCAAGCTACATTAAAAGCGATATAGCAAAAATCAAAGCTGCAAGAGAGTCAATGAGCTTTTTAAATATGGGCGCAACTGCGATCGGCACAGGTATCAACTGCCACCCAGATTATAAATTTGTAGTAGAAAAACACCTAAGCCAAATCACTGGCGTCGAGTTCAAACCAGCTGAGGATTTTATCGCAGCTACACAAGATACAGGCGATTTCGTGCATGTATCTGGCGCACTAAAAACAGCTGCTGTAAGAATCAGCAAAATCATCAACGACTTACGCCTAATGAATTCAGGCCCAAGATGCGGTCTAGGCGAAATCAACCTACCACAAATGCAACCAGGTAGCTCAATCATGCCAGGTAAGGTAAATCCTGTAATTTGCGAAGTTGTAGGTGAGGCATGCTACGAAGTCATCGGCAATGATGTATCTATCATGCTATGCTCTGAAAGAGGCGATTTCGAGCTAAACGCTTTCGAACCAGGCATTGCTTATAATCTATTTAACTCAATCGTAATCTTGGAAAACGCAGTTAAAACACTAAGCGACAAAGCTATCAAAAAACTAACTGCAAATCCAGAAGCTTGCTTAAAATCAGTGCTAAACTCAGTCGGTATCGTAACTGCGTTTAACCCAATTTTAGGTTATGAAAAATCAGCAAGTATCGCAAAAGAAGCTCTCCAAACTGGTAAAGCAGTCGGCGATATCTGCTTAGAGCGCGGTTATTTAACAAAAGAAGAAATTGATAAAATTTTAGATCCTAAAAACATGCTAAATCCTGGCATGAAAAAAACAGGTAAATAAATTTTATCGTGGTAGGTCAAATTTTGACCTACCCTAAATTTAGAGTTTTGAATTTTCAAAGGAGTCTTGCATGGATATTATGCTATTTGTCCAACTGGCCGTATTGCTAGCTGGTATCTACCTAGGCGTTCGCTTAGGCGGCATGGGCGTCGGATACGCCGGCGGTTTAGGTATCGTCGTTATGGCGATTATCGGTATGAAGGTGGAATTCAAAGATATTCCAGTAGATGTTATTTTGATCATCGCATCAGTTATTTCAGCGATTGCTGCTATGCAAGTTGCAGGTGGTTTGGATTATTTGGTTCAAATTGCGTCTAGAATTTTGCGCAAACACCCAAAACAAATCAATATCCTAGCTCCGACTGTTACTTATATGCTAACAATCCTAGCTGGTACTGGTCACACTGCGTTTTCTATGATCCCGGTTATCGTAGAGGTTGCTAAGGGTCAAAACATCAAACCAAGCGCACCACTAGCGCTTTCAGTTGTATCAAGCCAAGTCGCTATTACAGCTTCACCTATTTCAGCTGCGTTCGTAGCTATGACAGGTGTTGTTGAGCCACTAGGTGTAAGCTATCCAAAACTACTTTTCATTTGTATTTCAACAACCTTTGTTGCTATGATTATTACAGCAATTATTGTAAATACATTTTTTAAATTAGATCTTTCATCAGATCCAATCTATCAAGAAAGACTAGCAAAAGGTTTAGTTTCAGAGGTTAAAGTTACAGAATACGCTGAGCCAAAACCATTTGCAAAACGCTCAGTTGCGATTTTTGCTATCGGTGTTTTGATTGTCGTTGCTTACGCTCTTGCTATCTCAAAAAGCGTTGGTTTGGTCGAAAAACCAATCCTATCTCGCGACGCTGCTATTATTAGCTTTATGCTTACAATCGGCTTTTTTATCACAGTTTTGTGCAAAGTCGATACAGGCAAACTATTACAAGCAAACACTTTCCAAAGCGGTATGAGCGCTTGTATCTGCGTCGTAGGTATCGCATGGCTTGGAACTACATTTGTTAATGGCCACATCGATCTTTTCAAAGATGTAGCGAAAAATATCGTTAGCAACTATCCATTTGTTTTAGCTATCGTTTTATATTTTCTAAGTTGCTTGCTATATTCACAAGCTGCAACTACAAAAGTTATGATGCCAGCAGTTGCATTAGCACTTGGTATGACTAGCCCAGAAACAGCTGGACAAGTTTGGGTTTTGATTGCTTCTTTTGCTGCTGTATCAGGTCTTTTCGTATTACCTACATATCCTACGACTTTGGGTGCTATCGCTATGGACGATACAGGCACAACAAGAGTTGGAAAATATGTATTCAATCACAGCTTCTTCATCCCAGGAACTATCATGGTCGCGCTATCAGTAGCGTTAGGCTTCTTAGTAGCTCCTGCCTTAATCTAATACTAATTTCTTGCAGAATTTATTCTGCAAGAAATTTTAAATTTTAAAATTCAGTTCTTTTGAAAAATTTCTTCGAAATTGTAAATTTGCGATAGTATGTATGAGAGCATATCTGGCGTAACATCGAGTTTGTAATCGTATTTGGAAATCAAATTTAACTCCAATGCCAAATCGCTAATTTTAAGATTATCTAAAAGCAAATCAGGCGCGAACAAATCGCCATTAAATTTTACCACGCCCTGCTCCCCCGTGTGAATAAGCGCAAAAAGGCTTTTTAGCTCATCATATGTTTGCACGCTTTCTAGCGCTCCACTTGGCAAAAGCTCGTTATGCGAAGCATAAATCGCGAAAATTATCCTATCGCAAAGCTTATTTAACGCCTCGCTTAGCAAAAGATGATTTAAGCTCTCGTTTTGGATACACATATCCTCGAAAAGCGACATACGAAAAATTTTAAAATTTCGGTAAAGTTTGCTAGAAATGTCTTGTTCGCGATACGCCGTGCGCTCTCTCATCGTCACTGGGATACCAGATTTTAGGGCGTTGTAATTTAGCAGTGCGTAAAATTTGCAAAATTCCAAAAAATCCAAATCTTCAAAATAAAAGCTCTGCCACTGCGCTTCATAATCTAGGTAAAATCGCAAAATTTTTTTATCTGTGATGATGAGATATCTAGCCTCCTCGTGCTCGCCAAGCCTAGCAAACGCCCTTGGAATAACCAAATTTTTATCAGGGTTTGCTTCGTTTAAAATTTCGATTATCCCTATGACCCTGCCCTCATCTATGATATGCGCGCCATAGTCCATAAATTTCATACCCTCATCAGGCAGATATCCCAAACACGCCCCAAAAAGCCCTAGCAAATACTCATCGTTTTTGCGTATCGCGCCAGCCTTTTTGTAAAATTCACAAAACCGCTCCCACGCGATATTTAAATGAAGTCTATCAATATGGGTTTGGGCTTCGATTAAAAGATTGTCGTTGTAAAGTTTCGATCTCATTTTTCTAGTCCAAAAAGTTCTCGTATGCTAACCCCGTCATCTTCGCTAAGCACGCTAAATGCGCTAATACGCGAGATTAGCAATCTATCTTCTGCGATATCAGCCCTATCCTCGCCTATGCTTAGCGAGGTAATCGCCGTTTTGCCAATCACCGCGCGCTCTTTATTCATGCGCCTTAGCCCCCAGACATTGTGAAGCACGGCTGGTGCGCCCTCTATCTCGCCTACATAGAGCATTACATGACCTGGCATATAAATCACGCTCGCATAAGGTTTGGCGTGTGTTTTGATCAAATTTAGCTTCTCGCTCGCACTCAAATTTGCTAGCGAAAATGTCCTTCCGCGCTTTGATTGCGCCTTTGAATTCCTTGGGAGCCAAAGCCCAAAATTCGCCAAAAAATCCTTTGTCAGTAGCGAGCAATCGCGCAGCAGTTTGTATCCGCCCCAGCCATATTTTTGCCCTATCAGACTTGCGCTGATTAGTTTTGCGTTTTCACTATTTAGCTCAGCTGGCCAAATTCTAGCAAATTTATCCTCCACAAAATACGCTCTCACGCCCTCTTTGCTAATCATCTTGCCACCATATAGCCCGCCACCAGCGAAATCATACGGCAAAATCGTCCCCGTGCGCGCTCTAAAAATTTCACGCCTATTCTCGTCAAAAATCGGCGCATTATCCTGCAAAATCGCTATAAATTTCGAATTTTTATACGCACTAGCGCCGTTTATCCCCATTTCTTGGATATCGCTAGCCCTCACCCAGCCCCACACGCCGTCATTTTGCACGAACGCCCAGACGCCGTCTTTGCTAAAATGCGAGATAAAAAGCGGATATCCCACGCCAAGAGCTGAATTTGCCGCATAATCAAAAGGCTCGCCCTCGCCCGGCTCGCTAGGATCGCCGAAAATCGGCATATCGCTTGGAATATTTCGCAAAAGCGTGTTTTTTATGGTGATTGCTGGGGTATTTACGCTACCAAGGGCTTTTTTGTTCGCATTTTCGTGCATGGCATCATACACAGCTTGCGGGTAAATGTTTCCCCCTAGATCAAAATGCCTGCCCTTAGCGTAGTTTAGCCCCCAAAATGCGTCCTTTGGGCTAGCGGTGATTTTTTCAGCGTCCCAAACGCGAAAATATCTTTCCCTGAAATTCTCCCCGCTTGCTACGCTTTGGGCGCTTACAGGTGGCAAAATTTCCGCACTTTGCTCGAATTCTAACGCCAAAACCTCTGGATTTTCGGGGATAAATTTGGATTTTTGTGGCGCGTGTGAGGCACAACCAGCCAAAATCCACATAAATGTTATAAATATTAAAATTTGCCTTCTCAAAACTGCTACCTTTAAAAATTTTTGGCTATAATTTTGCCAAAAAACAGGATAAAATTTGATTAATTTCGTATCACAAAAGCTCAAATCACAAAATGTATTTATCACAGGCGGTGGCGGTGTAGGCAAAAGCTATGTCGTCAAAGGCGTCATCGAAAAGTTTCGCACTCACGGCAAAATCGTTATCGTGCTAGGCTCAACCGGCATTAGTGCCGTAGAAATCGGCGGTGTAACCTTGCATAGTTTTTTTAAATTTGGCATTAGCAAAAATTTTGAAGAGCTAAAAAAATTAGACCGCTCGCAAAAAGCCAAAATAACCGAACTCAACAAAATTCTCGCAATTACTGATTTAATCGTGCTTGATGAGATTTCAATGGTCGGCGCTGATGTCTTTGAGATGATCGAATACCGCCTCGTAAAGTCCAAATTTAGCGGTCATTTGCTAGTAACGGGCGATTTTTATCAACTCCCGCCAGTCGTCAAAAAAGACGAGCTAAGTGCTAGCAAACAAGGCTCGCTTTTGCGTATGAGCGAGTATGCCTTTGGCACGCACGCATGGGAGACGATGCAGTTTTTCTACATAGAAATGCTAGGTTCTAAGCGCACGGATGATGAGAGTTTGTATGAAATTTTATCGCAAATCAGGCTTGGCAAAATCAGCGAAAATTTAGCCAAATTTTTGGCGAATTTAATCACTCCGCGTGAGAGTTTAGATGATGATGCGACCATAATCTCTGGGCGAAATGCCGAGGTCGATGCGATAAACGAAGCTAAGCTAGCCGCGCTAGATTCGAGGCTGTATCTATGCGAGGGGCTGTGCGAAATCCACGAAAACTCTTACGATGATAATAAAATTTCAAAATGGCTAAATTCGCTAAATTTGAGCCAATCCCTGCGCCTAAAAGTCGGCGCAAAAGTGCTTTTTACGATGAATAAATCAGGCGAGTTTTACAACGGCGAAAGTGGCGTGGTAGAAAATATCGAGCTAAACGGCTTTGGCGAAATTGAATCTATCGTAGTGCGCAAAAAATCAGGCGCCTTCGTGCGAGTCGAGCGCGCGGGGTATGATTACAGCGAGATTAGAGCGGACGAGGACGAGGCGAGCGATTTTTTAATCGCGCGGTATTATCAATTCCCGCTAAAACTCGCCTACGCGATCACAATCCACAAATCCCAAGGCATGAGTATCGAAAACCTAGCCTGCGATATAGATAGGATTTTTGCCAACGGCCAACTCTATGTCGCGCTCTCACGCGCCACGAGCCTAAATGGCTTAAAAATCCTCTACACGCGCAAAGAAGGTCTTTACGCCTACCTTTCGCGCATAGTCAAAATCGACAAAGCCGTGGTGAAATTTTACGAAGAAAATGAATTTTTTAAAATTTATAATCAAATTTTGTGAAATTTTGCATTAGATTTATTGTTTTAATCTTTATGGTGGGCAAGGATACCCCCGCCCTACGAGACTAAATTCAAAAATAGCTTCTTTTACTATTTCGTTGATATCATATACAAATAAACTAAAATATTCACTATTACAATTCCAAATAGATAAAAAACAGGTTTATAAATATGAACTTGCGATATTCCGTAACTAGCGACATAGCCACAATAATAGCAATATGAAATTATAAAACTTAACCACATAAAAAGCATGGTAATTTTTAATAACTTTATGAGTATTTTTTTGTATGCAACTCGTTTAAAAAATGCAGAAATTAAAATTCCAAACAATGAAATTATCATCAAAAACCATGTGAAAAAAACAAATAAAATAACCTGAAACGGCATATATAAAAATAATTCGTATGGGATTATATAGCCTAAAATCATCTCTACAATATCTAACATAGTTTTTCCTTGAAATCCAAATTTTAAGCACCGTAGAGCGGAGATACTTGCTTGTCGATATGCCAAACAAGAATTTCTGCCACGCCAAATCAAACAAAATCAAAAAGCAAAATTCCAGGTGCAGTATTTCTGGGTTGCGAAGCGAAATTTTAGAATTTTGAATTTTAAAAATTTGATTAAATTTGCCAAATTTTGCCCAAATTTAAAGAAAATTCGAGCAAAATTTCAAAGCAAAATTATAAAAGCCCAGCTTGTTCTTTTAGGTGTTTGGCGTAACGCTCGCGAATTAGCGGGGTAAATTTGCCGATTTTACCGCCATTTATCGGCTTGCCGTCGGCTTTGATGACAGGGATCGCCATCAAAGAAGCTGCGCTGATGAAAACCTCGTCTGCGCCATAGACTTCCTCCATGCTAAACGCCCTTTGCTCGACTTTTAGCCCAAGCTCGCCCGCAAAGCCCAAAATCACCTTGCGTCTAATGCCCGGCAAAATGTCGTGCGATAGCGGCCTAGTAATCAAAACGCCGTCTTTTATGATAAACGCACTCGAACTCGAACACTCAGTCACCAAGCCGTCTTCTACCAAAAAGCACTCGAAAGCCCCAGCCTTGTGCGCTAGGTGCTTTGAGATACACTGCGCTAGAAGCGAGATTGATTTGATATCGCGTCTATGCCAGCGAATCTCAGGCAGGCTTACGATTTCGATACCTTTGGTGCCAAGAGGATTATCGAAAATCACTTTCGAAAAGGCATAGGCAAACACGGTCGGCTTCGTATCAGTATAGTCGAAGTCCCTAAACGCCGCACCACGGGTGATTTGCGTATAAACCACACCCTCTTTGACGCCGTTTTTAGCGATGACTTCGTTTAAAAACGCCTCGTATTCTTCGTGAGTATATGGGATTTTAAGCTCGATTTGTGCGACAGAATTTTCAAATCTCTCCCAGAAATCGGCTTTATCGCAAATTTTGCCATTTATCACAGGCGCAGCTTCATAAATGCCGTCCCCTAGCATGAAACCGCGATCAAATGGGCTTATCGCAGCGTCTTTGGCGCGCACGATTTCGCCATTGATATAGACAAAATCATCGTTATTCATATTAGCTATCTCAAACATTACGCTCTCCTTAAATTTAAAAGGTGATTTTATCTTATAAAAATTAAAATTCAGATATAATGGCACCAAATTTGACAAGGAAAAAAGATGAATAAAAACTGCAAAGACAAAATTTTAAATATTATGTTTCATATCTCGGATAAACCTGTGCTTTTCCGCGATTTGTTGGAGGCAAACGCTGAGTTTAACGACGGTATGCTAGTAGATCCCGCTAAGCTAAATTTCAGATTTAATTATGGTCGTTCGTATGCGATTTTTGGGACATTTGCCTTTGTTTTTGTGATGTTTGCCATAGGCATTACTCACCTGCTTTTTACCAAAATCGACTTTCACTTTTCCATACTTTTTACCATTTTGCTGACCTCTGCTGTCTTTATCGGATTTGACTGCTTTAAAGCATGGGGGCGCAAGGAAATCACTAAAAATTTAATCCAAAAAGCTTGGGCAAATCACTTTTTGTATTTTCCATACGAAAAATACTCCAAACCTGTCGAAAAAATCTACAACGAAGCCCTTAAAAACGATATCGCCAAACGAGATTTAGAACAATATGTCCTAAATAAAATAGTCGAAATCAACCCAGAAGAATAAAATTTTAAAATTTGAGCTATTTTGATATATTGACAATTATCGAAATGTATGATAAAATCTCGCAATTTTAAAAAAGGTAAAAAATGAAAATTGATGTAATTGAAATTTGCAAAGCTCTAAACAACGAAACTAGACTAAATATCCTTAACTGGCTCAAAAACCCAGACGCGAATTTCCCGCCACAAGGCAGTTCGCTTGGCGAAGTAGTCGATCTAAAAGGTGGCGTGTGCGTCAGCAGTATCCAAGAAAAGGCAGGTCTGTCGCCCTCTACCGTATCAAACTACCTCGATATGCTCCAAAGAGCTGGGCTTTTGCTCTGCGAAAGACACGGCAAATGGACATATTATCGCAGAAATGAAGAGGCGATAAAAGAGCTAGCTAGCTATATAATCAAAGAGTTGTAACCCAAATTTTATAAATTTTCAAATTTTACTTTTTTTAAATTTACATTTCTAAAATCATAAAAATATCGAATTTTAAAAATAAGGAGAAAAAATGAACTACAACGGCACAATCTACCGCCCACCAGTGGAGGCAAACACCCTTTTACTCCCCATTACTGAGGGCTGTTCGCACAATTCTTGCTCGTATTGCAATATGTATGCAAATGTGAAATTTCGTATGCTAAGCCTTTCAGAAGTCGAGGAATTTTTAGCCGAAATCACCAAATTTCACGGCTCATACGCAAGGGAAGCTACGCGCATTTACCTAGTAGGTGGCGATCCATTTGCGCTAGGAACGAAAAAACTTTTAGCACGAATCGAGCTAATCAAAAAATATTTGCCAAATATCAAAACTATCACAATGTATGCTAGGATCGATAATATCGCCGCCAAAAGCGACGAGGAATTAATCGCGCTAAAAGAGGCTGGCGTAGATGATTTATACATCGGCATAGAAAGCGGTCTTAACGCCGTAATGCGAAATTTAGGCAAAGGTTACGACGCAGATGATAGCAAAACTCAGTGCCTAAGGCTAAATAAAATCGGCATTTCGCATTGTGATTTGCTTATGCTTGGCACGGCTGGACGCGGCATGGCGAGTGAGTCTGCACGGGCAATGGCGAGGTTAGAAAACGAAATCAGACCAAGCAAAATTTTGCTAAACACAATGACCGCGTTTAGGGACACGAGGCTAAATGAGCAAATTTTAAACGGCGAATTTATCCCAGCCAGCGAAAAAGAAATTTTAGAAGAAGAGCGCGAGTTTATCGCAAATTTGGAGCTTGAAGGCACATATTTTTGGGCATTGCACCCGTTTGATAGCGTGAGAATTGACGGCATGCTTAACACTCACAAAGAAAAAATGCTAAGCAAACTAGACTTTGCAATCAAAACTATCGGCGAGAAAAATTTAAGCAGAGTGTCGATTGACGGAAGATTATAAAGGAGATACCAAGCGTTTTTGGCGCACCAAAACGGATATTTTTGCAGGGCGCGGACGGCTTTGCGGCTAGTTACGATACACTAATGAGAGTCGCCGAACTGCTTCACAAATATGTCCCAAGCGTGGAAAGTATCGGCGGATACGCTAGAATAGATAATTTCTACGACAAAAGCGCCGAGCAGATTCGAAATTTAGCCGCCGCAGGGTTTGCAGACCCATACAAAAGAAAATTTGCTAGCTTACATTAAAGAATTTATGCAAAACAGCGATGAAAAAAAGCTTAGCCAGTATCGCAAAATGATAGTTAGGGCGTTTTGAAATTTAGGCAAATTTGCGTTTTTGCAAATTTGCCACGAATTTAAAATTCAAGCTCTCTTATACTTTGCCCCATTTTGTTGTATTTTTTCTTAAATTCCAACGGATACTCGAATTCTAGGGGTGTCGCGCCGTTTTTGCCGATACTCACAAACCTGCCAAATGGCACGCCATTTTCATCTACCACAGAGCAAATTAGGGTTTTGTTATCATCTGCGATTATGCTTTTTATGATTTTTACGATCCCGCCAGCAGGGGCAAAATACGCCGAAGTGCCAAGCAGACTAACGACGGTTTTCCCGCTATTTAGTGTATTTTGCGAGGCAGTGTTTAAATCAGCGGGTGAAATTTCGGCATTTATCTCGTCCTTTAAAATCACCATTTCATCGTTGTGAGTGCCTACCACTGGGGCATTTAGAGCCGAAATTTTATCTCTGCTAAATTTCGCAATCTCAAATTTCAGCCTCGCACTATCTAGCTCGCCAGCCATGCCGATAACGCGACTAGGGGCAAAATTGCTTGCTTTTTGCGCGCACAAAACCATTAAATCAAGCGGATTTGTTACGATGATGATTATCGCATTAGGGGCGAATTTAGCTGTGTTCCTCGCGCACTCGCTCACGATTTTGGCATTTGCTCTTAGCAAATCTTCCCTGCTTTGACCCTCTTTTCTAGTTAGCCCAGCCGTGATTACGACGATATCTGCGCTCTTTAAAAGCTCCGGTTTGCTTCCAGCGCACACTTTCATATCACACTCGCAAAGGCTCGCTAAATGCGCCAAATCCAGCGCCTTACCGCGCGCGATATTTTCTGCGATATCCACAAGCGCGATTTCGCTGATAGATTTGGCTAAATTTTCATTTACAATCACATTGTTTGCGACATTTGCGCCGATATTTCCAGCTCCGATTATTGCTATTTTCATTAAATTTCCTCTATGATTTTGTTTAAAATTTTGCTTGGGCGCATGATTTTTTGCATTTTGTCAAATTCTAGCATAAAATATCCGCCAAAATCCACGCCTTTGCCCTGCCCTGCGTTTAATTCATCTAAAATTTGCGCCTCGTTTTCGCTAAATTTTGCATAAATTTGCTCGAATTTTGGCTCGAATTTTGCCAATTCTTCCGCCCAAAATTTAGCCAAAAAATAGTGGCTTGCGCGAATATCATTTTGCCCTACTTCGCGGCTTGGGGATTTTGCTTCATTTAAATATCTAAAAATAGCCGCATTTAGCGCATTTGCTAGGATTTTTGCCTTTTTGTTTTGCTCTTTTTGCGCTACAAATTCCAGCGCCTCACACAGCGCCATAAACTCGCCCAGACTATCCCAGCTAAGGTGATTTTGCTCTCTCATCATAGCCACCAAATCCGGCGCAGTCCCACCAGCACCCGTCTCAAACATCGCTCCACCCTCCAAAAGTGGCACGATTGAGAGCATTTTCGCGCTACTTCCAAGCTCCAAAATCGGGTATAAATCGGTCAAATAATCGCGCAAAATATTGCCCGTAGCGCTTATGACATTTTGTCCGCTTCGAATAATCTCGTTTGTCTTAATTACAGCTTCATACGGATCTAAAATTTCAAAATTTGCGCCCCTAAATTCGGCATTTTGAGCGATTTGGCTTAGCAAAATTTCTTTTATATTTCTATCGTGCGCCCTAGCCTCATCTAACCAAAAAATCAGCTTCTCGCCACTGATTTTAGCGCGCGAAAACGCCAAATTTACCCAATTTTTAATTGCTTTTTCTTTGGTTTGCGTCATGCGAAAAATATCGCCTTTTTGCAAATCATACGCAAAAACCACCTCGCCATTTTCGCTTACAACCTCGATACGCCCGTCATTTTCCATGATAAAGGTCTTATCGTGTGAGCCGTATTCTTCGGCTTTTTGCGCCATTAATCCCACATTTGCCACGGCCCCGATTTTAGCAGGGTCCAAAAACCCATGCGCCCTCAAATCCTCAATCATCGCCTCGTAAATTTTAGCGTAGCTTCTATCAGGGATCGCCGCCATTGCTTCGCGCATTTGCCCACTTTTGGTGCGTAGCTTCCCGCCGTTTCGTATCATCGCAGGCATTGAGGCGTCGATTATCACCAAATTTGGCATATCGAAATTTGTCGTATTTTCGTCGATATGATAAATTTCTGGCAAATTCGCAAACGCTTCATCAAATTTAGCCTTAATTTGGGCGAAATTTGGCAAATTTTTTATTTTTTCAAAGACTCCTTTTAGCCCGTCGTTTGCATTTATGCCAAGACTTTTAAACTCGTCTTTAAATTCAGCGAAAACTCCCCCAAATAGCACGCTCACAAATCGTCCGAAAATCACAGGATCGCTTACCTTCATCATCGTAGCCTTCAAATGCGCGCTATACACTAGCCCTTTTTGCTTCGCCATTTGCGCGCTAGCGGCGATAAAATTACCAAGCTCACTCACGCTCATAAACGCGCTATCCACGACCTCGCCAGCTTCGATTTTTAGGGTTTTTAGGCAGGTTTTCTCTCCACTAGCACAAGTGAAATTTATGCTTAAATTTGCACCATTAGCGAAAATTTTCGATTTCTCAGAAGCGTAAAAATCGCCCCCGCTCATGCTTGCCACGCAGGTTTGCTCGCTCCCGCTCCACTGGGCACTCCACACAGGATTTGCCCTAGCGTAGTCTTTGACGCTTTTTGCGGCGCGTCTGTCTGAGTTGCCCTCACGAAGGACTGGATTTACCGCGCTTCCTAGCACCTTTGCATAGCGGGCTTTGATAGATTTTTCCTCATCGCTTTGCGCGTTATCTGGGTAGTTTGGCAAAGCATAACCCTTCGCTTGAAGCTCGCTAATGCAGGCTTTTAGCTGTGGAAGCGAGGCTGAAATATTTGGTAGTTTTATGATGTTTGCGTCGCTACTTTTGGTCAAATTTGCCAAAAACGCCAAATCATCGCTAGTTTTTTGCTCATCGCTTAAATACTCGCTAAAATTCGTCAAAACCCTGCTAGCAAGCGAAATATCAGCCGTTTTTACCTCGATATTTTCCGAGCGCAAAAACGCCCTAATTATCGGTAGTAGCGAGTGTGTGGCTATGGCTGGGGATTCGTCCGTGTAAGTGTAGTAAATCGCCATAATCTCTCCTTTTTGTTATTTTGCATTTCGTGCGGCTCTGACATTGCGCTCGTGCTCGGCCTGCGATTTAGCGAAATCGTGCAAGCCTGTTTTTTTATTTCGCATGAAATATAAAAATTCAGTGCTTGCTGGCGCAAAGACCGCTTTTATCGCGTTTGGCGAGACCACACACACAGGCTCGTGTGGCAGTCCGTCGTTTAGGTATGTGTTGTAGTGGCTAGTATCGGTGCGAATACGCGCTGGCGTAACCCTAGTGTGCGAATACAGCCCGTAATTTAGCGTGCCGTCCATTTGAAGTCGCATGCCGATTTTTAGGCGGTTTTCAATCACTGAGGCTACGATTGGCATTTCATCAGCGTTTGCGGCCTCTTTTTGTATAATCGAAGCCTTGATTAGCGCCTCTTTATAGGCTGTATCGTTGCAATCGGCGCAGTGTTTTTCTCTAAATTCGGCGTGAAATTTATTCGCACTCGCACTTAAAATTTTAATGATATTTTTTTCGTTTTCGTTTTTATTAATTTTATAGGTTTCAGGCACCAAAAATCCCTCGTAAAACGGCGCAGTTGCGTTGTATTCGCTCTCTAAAATTTCAAAACTTAACGCACGGGATTTGGCTAAATTTTGCAAAAATACTATCGTGGTCTCGCCAGGAATCAGCTTGATTTCGTTCATCACAGGCTTTGCGTGAGCTAGCTCGTATAAAAATCTATATTTTGGTAAATTTTCCGCGCTAAGCTCCAATTCACCGGTTTTTGCGCCACCATAAAGCGAGAGAAGTCTAGCGTGAGTCTTGCCAAATCTCGCCCCAGTCCCCAGCGAAGATAAAATTTTTACCGCGCTTCCTTGGCCTACTGCGACGATTTTTGGATTTTGCGCGCTTTGGTGAAAATCCCAGAAAATAACTGCTACGAAAATTAGTAAAATTTCAACTACAAAAGATAAAAAACGGATAAGCCTGCCCAAAGATTGCATAATTTTCCTTAATCAAATTTTGCGAAATTATACGAAAATAAGCCCAAATTTTGCCTAAATTTTATATTATACGCACAAATTTATTTAGCCAAAAGTTTGGAGAGCGTGTGATACGAAAGATAATCTACGGATTTTTTACCATTTTGCTTTTACTTTTTATGAGTGGAATTATCTTTATAAAAATAGGGGTAAAAATCGATAAATTTGAGAATAAATTCGTCAAAATCGAGGGATTTTTTTTAAAGCTTGAAAACAATCTAATCTTGCGCGTAAAAGATCTGCAAATCAACAAAAAAGAGCTCTCAAACGCAAATCCTACGCCAAAAACCCCAGCCGAGCTTAGGGAAAAAAACGAAAAACTCATCGAATATAGCAAGAAATTTACCCTTGCGATGAAATTTTTCGAGGAAATTAATATCCAAAATTTACGCATTGGCGAGGATAAAATCGAGGTTTTATACCACGATGATATATTTTTCATCGACACTCGCTATTTTCGTATAAACGCAGGCCTTAGCCAGCTTAGCAACGGACTAAAAGTAAGCGTAAATGAAATCTCACTCAAAGATTTCAACGCCACGCTTAAAGGCGAGGCTAGCGCGAATTTCAAATCTAGCATTTATGATTTTAACGGCACATTTGCTTCGCATGAAATCTCAGGCAAAATTTCTGCGCTAAATATAGGCTCGAATTTGAGCTTAGAGGTTTCAAACGCCCACGCCACGAGTCTAAAACGCTTTATGGACGAGCTTGGCGCGCTCACAGGCCTTAATCCTCACGCCAAAGAGTGGATTTATGGGCTGGTCGTAGCGCAGAAATACTACATCGACACCCTAAAAATCGCCATTGATTTAGATGATCCCCACGCCGATGAGAAGCGCATTTTCGCAAGAGCCAGTGCGCAGGATTTAAATGTGAGCTTCGCTAGCACCGTTTCGCCAGTTATCGCTGATTGCGCTGATATCACGCTAGAAGATGGCACCCTAGATATCGCTATCGGCAATCCGACCTTTAATGGCATTAGCCTTGATGGCTCTGGGGTAAAAATCAAGCAAATTTTTAGCGGAGAGCCGATTGTCGCGCTTGATTTGCGCACCAAAGAAAATATCGGCAAGGATTTGATTGATATTTTAGCATTTTATGGCATAAATGAGCCAGTATATGTCAGCAAGGCCGAGCAAATCGACGCACGAGTGCTAATCGACATCGACCCAGTGCATGAAAGCGCAGCCGTAGATGCAAATGTGAGCCTAAAAAACGGCGAAATTATGATTTCAAAGGCGAAATTTAAAAGCTCGCATGCTAGCGTGCATATCACGGAGAAAAAGCTTGATATCAAAAACTCAAATCTAAGCAATGAAATTTTCAACGCCACGGCTGACGGGACTATTGATTTTACCACGCGAAAGGCTAAATTTAGTGGCGAGATAAAAAGCTTTAATATCACGGCTGGGGATAATGAAATTTTAAAATTCTCAAATGTCAAAGACAATCTCACACTCGATTTTAGCGGGACTGCGCCGATTTTGCACTCGCAGTTTTTAGGTGCGGATATGAGATTTGGCGATAAAATCGACATAAATGTAGCCGAGATAAAAGATCTAATAAATTTTTCCAAAACCCTCAAAACTATCGGAATCACGGGCGGTGATGCGCACATTAGCACGGCTGATTTTTCAAATTTCACAATTACTAGCAAAAATTTGAAATTTGACTTTGGTTTGATAGAAAAAAATGGCAGGTATTACAATAGCGACAGCCTAAATTTAAAGGTCGCAGGAAGCTCGCTAAATGGCGCTACGGGCAATGGCAAACTAAGTTTTAGTAGTGGCAAGGCTGGCACAAATATCACGCTCAAAGACCTCGATATCATGATAAATACTAGCGTCCAAACCAGCGAATTTAACTCAGGCTCGAATTCTGCGCGCTCTAAATTTAACTTTTCTGGCACAAATTCATCTGTGATTTTAACCGATATGAACAAAACTATCGACTTGGTGTCGTATTCAGGCTCGCTTTCTGGCAAGGATATGAACCTAAACGCGAAATTCAAGCAAGGCGATTTTAAGCTAATTTTCAAAAAAAGCCTATTTCAAATTTTCGCGCAAAATATCAGTGGCAGGGAGCTGAATCAAATCATCGGCTCGCAAAGCTTCGATAGCGGAAAATTCACGCTCAAAGCCAGCGGAATCGATCCGAGAAACTATCGAGGGGAGATTTTGGTCGAAAATACATTTTTGAAAGATTATATCGTCTATCAAAAACTCCTTAGCTTCCTAAACTCCGTCCCCTCTCTACTTGCCTTTAAAACGCCAGATTTTAATGACCGCGGATTTAGCGTGAAAAACGGCAAAATTTACTTCCGCCGCAGCGAGGATAAAATTTATCTAAACGCAATGCAGTTTGAGGGCACGAGCGCAGATATCGCAGGAAACGGCGAAGTAAATCTAAAATCAGGCGCGCTAAATATTGATTTGGAGCTAAAATATCTCAAAGACGCAAGCTCGATAATCTCGAAAATCCCGCTTTTAAATCAAATAATCTTGGGCGAGGATAAGACAATCTCGACTATCATCGAAATTCGTGGCACTATGAGCAAGCCGACCTACTCCACAGCCGTTACAACAGATGTTTTAAAAACCCCATATAATCTCATCAAAAACACGCTAATGTTGCCGTTTGTGATATTTAAGGACGAGAAATGAAACAACCCCTAGACGCCAAAGAAAATTTCGCCTCTTCGCTACTTTTTTGGATGGCCAAATTCGTCAGGTATAAGCTAAGCTCGCTTTCAAACAAAGAGCTTAAAAACGAAGAGCTGTTTAGCAAAACCATAATGGCACTAGCCAAAAATGTCCCAAATATAGGGGCTCTCTCAACCCTAGCCAAAGACGCTAGAAACGCAGGGCTAACGGGCATTAATACATATTTCAACCCGCTTTTTAAGCTCTATAACGCGCTTTTATCCTACGAGCTAGAAAGCATGAAAAATATCGACGAAGAGCTTTTAAGCGAGGTTTTGGCCTCTATCACGGGAGGGCTTAGCGATGCGAGTAAAAAAAACTACCGAATCGCCGTGATAAACTTTTTTGGCTTCATCGACCGTCAAAACGAAACTAATGGCGCCTCGCACAACTACGGAATAGAGCTTAAAAGCTGGGGTGGCGTGAGCGGAAATCGTGGCGTGAAACTGCCTGAATTTTTAAGCGAAGATGAAATTTCAAAATTTATCGGCGCGATAAATAGTGCGGATTTTAAGAAATTTACCCATAGAAATCGCCTTATTTTAAAGATGATTATCTACACAGGAATCCGTGTGGGAGAGGCGATAAACCTGCGCCGCAAGGATATCAGTGAAGACGGAGATTTGTATATATTGCGGATACGAGGCAAGGGAAATAAATACCGCGTCGTAATGATAAAAAAGCGCCTTATCCAGGGCGATTTGGACGCTTTGGAAACGAATTTTGCAAACAAAGATGATTATGTCTTTACCAACAAAAAAGGCTCGGCGCTCACACAGGCTTATATCAGCAGAATCGTAGAAAAACTGCTTTTAAGCGTAGGAATTCGAAAGAAAAAAAACGGCGCGCACATGCTACGCCACACCTTCGCGACCATGCTTTACAAACGCGAAAAAGATTTGGTGCTAGTCCAAGAAGCCCTAGGGCATGCGAGCCTGAATACCTCGCGCATTTACACGCATTTTGACAACGAAAAACTCCGCCTAGCCGCAATGGTAGCGGAGGACTTTTCTGGTGAGTGAAATTTGGCATGAAATTTGCGGAATTTAAGCGTGAAATTTTGAAAATTTTTTGATTTGTCATTGCGAGGAGCAAAGCGACGAAGCAATCTGTGAGCCTGAAATTACTTACGCTAAATTTGCTGTCATTGCGAGGCGAGTATCGTCGAAGCAATCCAGGGAAATTTAAATCAATTTAAATTCGCACATTTTAAATTCGCACTAAATTTTACTGGATTGCTTCGCTTTCTACGAAAGCTCGCAATGACAAATCAGAGATGAAAAAATTTTTCTGGATTGCCACGCTCGCTACGCTCACTCGCAATGACAAATCAGAGATGAAAAAATTTTTCTAGATTGCCGCGCTCGCTACGCTCGCTCGCAATGACAAATCAGGCAAATTTTTCGCTGTCGCCCGCTCACAATGACAAAAAAAATCAAAAATTCAAGCCCAAATTTTACTTGAAATTTTGCGCAAAATTTATCATAAAATTTATCGTAAAATTTCACGCAAATTTCAAACAAAAAGCCAAATTTGACCCAAATTTCAGTCCAAAAGCCTGTCAAATTTGATTTTATAAATTTTATTTAGGATTGTTTGGATATCGCCAAGCGCGCTTTTGTAGCTCTCGATTTTCAAAAAATCGTCATAAACGCTAAATTTCGCATACAAATCGTAAAAATTCTCGCCACTTCTATTTGTGATATTTTTCAGCGTCTCTTTATGCTTTTCTAGCAGTGTCGAAATCTGCCCCGCAACCTCGAATTTAGAGCGTTTCATAAGCTCACTATCTAAATTTTCGTTTTTTGCTTTTTCGGCGGTTTTGGCGGCATTTATGTTCCACTGCTGGTTTCGCACATCTACGCTCGCAACCCTTCTAGTGTGGTCAGCGTCAAGGTCGATCTTAGTCGGCGCATGGTATTCATCGACGCTGAAATCTTGGCCATTTAGCATGATATCGACGAGGCAAAACATAGTCTCTTTGTCGTTTGCGATGTGCAAAACCTCGACGAGATTGTCGCTAGCGTCGTAAGCTGAGGCATAGACGAAGTGAAACTCCACATCTTTTCGCCCGATTCTGGTTTTGGTATGGCACACGCCCTGATACAGCCTCGGAGCCTTGTCGCCGTAAAACCTAATGCGCCCCGCGCTGAATTTCAAAAATATATCGCCCACATCGCCAAAAAGCACATGGCCAGCTCTGAAAGTATCGACTTTGAGATTCGATAACGAAATATTGTAGCGTTTGATACGATCGAAATTTTCGTTTGCCACGCACATATCGCAAATTTCTTTGTTTCTGCCCGCCCAAAATGTCAAAATATCCTCATTTATAAACAGCTCGCTTGCAACCACGCTATCAATCATTTTCCGCCCTTTGTAAAAAAAATAAAGTTTATATTGTATCCCCCCCCCCTTAAAATGGGCTAAAATTTGGAGAATTTGCGAGGAAATTTGAAAATTTTTTGATTTGAATTATTGAAATTTTGGCTTTGCTTGATTTATCATTGCAAAGAAAAACAAAGCCTTAGCAAAGCAGTCTATGAACTTAAAATTTAAGGTTTGTGTTTTTGCAAAACCGACACTTCGGAATTTTAAACTCGTAGATTGCTTCGCTTTCTACGAAAGCTCGCAATGACAAATCGAACAAAACTGCATATTTAATTAATGATAAAATGTGTAAAATTTAAAATTTGGCTGAATTTTGGCTATTTAAATTCAGCCGCGGCAGTATCTAAAAATAAAATTTAACGAAAATTATCTAGCCAAAATTCGTCTAAAAAACGCGCGATAAAATGCGCTAAATTTTGACTCTTTTTTTGCATAAATTGCGCAAAATACGCTTTGTAAATCCATTTTTTCTTGCAATGTGATCTTATACATATCAGTCTCCTAATAATTTTTTTATTTTATGTAGCACAAAAGAAGCCTCGTCGCTATCGAGCTCGCAGAGCATTTGGCAAATCGCAGTCGCTGCCTGCGGTTTGGTCGTGCCAAGGCGCCAATCCTGGTATGTCCTCATCGACACGCCAAGCTTTTTCGCCATTACAGCGTGAGAAATCTTTTTGCCCATATTTTTTGCCTCGACGGCATTATGCAAAATATTGAATATATCGCTCGTTTCTAACATGCCAAAATTATACAAGTTTTAGGATTAATTATACATTAATCTGTATAGTTTATCTAAATTTTGTATTGTTTATAAGCAAAATTAGTAAATTTTTGCGTTATATCGTGTGAATTATACAGAATTTCTCATAAAACAAACATAAAATTTTACAAAATTTCCAAGAATTTTAAGGGGGAAATTTAGCTATGAAACCGCCGAATTTTGCACTCAAAACCAAATTTTGAAATTTCAAAATTTTAGCAAACAAACAAGTAAAGTGCTAAAATTTTTAAAAAACCTTGACATTTTGCCACTCAATGTTGTATAATATTAGCAATCAAAACGAAAGAGTGCTAATAAATGAAAACAAACAAGCGTGATTTGATACTTGATTCTATCATCGAAGCCTATTTGGACCTCAACGCTCCGATTGGCTCGTCGCAGTTAGGCGGGCGCATGGAGGTCGCTATACCAGCCTCGACGATTAGGGTGTATTTCAAAAAACTCAGCGACGAGGGCGCAATCACGCAACTTCATGTCAGTGGCGGACGAATCCCCACAGTAGCTACCATGCAAGATTACTGGCGCGCTAAACTCGATTTTAGCGAGATTTTATCGCTAAGAGACGGCGATGAGTTAGAAGCAATCTTAGAGGATTTTGATATTTATTGTATGATTTTTAGCGCAGAAAGCGAGTGTTTGACCGAGGTCATAAAGCACGATGAGCGTTTTATGATTTTGGTTTTCGACAAAGATGAGATTATTTTGAAATTTGATAACAGAATTTTCGAGCTTCTGTCGAATTTAATCGGAATTTCGCTCAAAGATTTGGAAGTCGCCTCTATGCAAATCGGTCTTAGAGAGCTAAACACCAAAATCCGCGAGCTGAAAAACTCAAAAATCGAGTTTATCGCAAACGAGGTCATGGCGTATAAAATTTTTAAAGATGAGAGATTTAAAATTTTGCTAAACCCCTCAATCGCCGTGAATTTTGACAAAAATTTAATCTTTGCGCCCTATTTCGAGCCTGGTTTTATGGGGATAAAATGCCCAGTAAAATTCGAAAACAAGGACGCTACGATGATTTGCGCTGGAAGTGTTTATGAGGATTATGAAAAATTTTTTAAATTTAGTAAAGGAGTAGCATGAGCCAAGAATTTGACGAGAAAACGCAAAATTCAGCAGGTGAATTTGAGGAAAAAGAGCACAAAAACTGCGGCGCTGGTTGCGGCTGCCAAAGCCCGCTAGCTGACGACGGCGATGAATTTAGCGAAGAGGTACAAAGCGAGTGTGAGTGCGAAAGCGCGCAAGATGATGAAATCACTAAGCTACAAAACGAACTTAGCGAGATTACAGATAAATTTTACCGCGCTAGTGCTGATTTCGACAATATCAAAAAGCGTTTGGAGCGCGAAAAAACCACAGCCGTGGAGTATGCGGCGGAAAAATTCGCAAAAGATCTCTTGCCGATAATCGACGCACTTGAAGAGGCCGCGAAAATCGACATTGAGGGCAATGAACTAGCCGATAAAATCGAAGAAGGCGTGAAACAATGTATAAATTTGTTTTTAAGCACATTTGAAAAATACGGCATTACGCCGATTTCAACGGACGATGGCTACGAGAGCGAAAGCGGTAAATTTTACCCAATCCAACTCGTAGAAAAAGATGGCGCAAAAACGAACGAAATCGTTCAAGTTTTGCAAAAAGGTTACCTTTACAAAGAGCGAATTTTACGCCCTGTAATGGTTATTTTGGCGAAGTAGATTTGAAATTTACGAATTCGCAAATTTACAAAATTTAAAGAAATAAAATTTAATAAAAAGGATAAAACATGGGAAAAGTAATTGGTATCGACTTAGGAACAACCAACTCTTGCGTTAGCATTTTTGAGCGTGGCGAAAGCAAGATTATTCCTAACAAAGAGGGCAAAAACACAACTCCCTCAGTTGTCGCATTTACCGACAAAGGCGAAGTTTTAGTCGGCGATAGCGCAAAACGCCAAGCCGTAACAAACCCTGAAAAAACGATTTATTCGATTAAAAGAATTATGGGTTTGATGATGAACGAGAAAAACGCGCAAGAGGCCAAAAAACGCCTTCCGTATAAAATCGTAGATCGCAACGGTGCGTGCGCGGTCGAAATCGCGGGCAAAGTCTATACCCCACAAGAAATTTCAGCAAAAGTTTTAATCAAGCTAAAAGAGGACGCAGAGGCCTTCTTGGGCGAGCCTGTGGTCGATGCGGTCATCACTGTGCCTGCGTATTTCAACGATAGCCAAAGAAAAGCGACAAAAGAAGCTGGCACAATCGCGGGGCTAAATGTCCTTCGTATCGTAAATGAGCCAACTGCGGCAGCTTTGGCGTATGGATTAGACAAAAAAGAAGCCGAAAAAATCGTGGTTTATGATTTGGGTGGCGGAACATTTGATGTTACCGTGCTAGAAACTGGCGATAGCGTAGTAGAAGTGCTAGCAACTGGCGGAAATGCCTTCCTTGGTGGCGATGATTTTGATAACAAAGTAATCGACTTTTTAGCAAGCGAATTCCAAGCAGAAAACGGAATCGACCTCAAAAACGATGTTATGGCAATGCAACGCCTAAAAGAAGCTGCTGAAAACGCTAAAAAAGAACTTTCAAGCGCAATGGAAACAACTGTAAATTTACCATTTATCACAGCTGATGCCACAGGTCCAAAACACCTTATGAAAACCATAACTAGGGCTAAATTTGAAAGCATGATTGATAATCTAGTCGATGAAACAATCGATACTCTAAAACGCGTCGTTAGCGAGGCTGGTCTTGGTATGAGCGATGTCAAAGAGGTCGTTATGGTCGGTGGCTCTACTCGCGTGCCACTTGTGCAAGAAGAGGTCAAAAAAGCATTTGGCAAAGAGCTAAATAAAAGCGTCAATCCAGACGAAGTCGTCGCAATCGGTGCAAGCGTGCAAGGCGCTGTTATCAAAGGCGATGTAAAAGATGTGCTTTTACTCGATGTTACGCCACTTAGCCTTGGTATCGAAACGCTTGGCAATGTAATGACTAAAATCATCGACAAAGGCACTACAATCCCAACCAAAAAATCGCAAGTCTTCTCGACTGCTGAGGATAATCAAACAGCCGTTACGATCAATGTCTTGCAAGGCGAGAGAGAGTTTGCCAGAGATAACAAATCGCTAGGAAATTTCAATCTAGAAGGCATTATGCCAGCCCCTCGCGGTGTGCCTCAAATCGAGGTTGAGTTTAACATCGACGCAAACGGAATTTTAACAGTTACCGCAAAAGACAAAGCCACAGGCAAGGCAACTGATATTCGCATTACTGGTTCAAGCGGTCTAAGCGACGAAGAAATCGACAAAATGGTAAAAGACGCCGAACTTCACAAAGAAGAGGATAAAAAGCGCAAAGAAAGCGTAGATGCTAGAAACCACGCTGACGCTATCGCTCACCAAACAGAAAAATCACTTGCTGAAATGGGCGAAAAAGTCCCAGGCGAGCTAAGAGCAAATATCGAAAGCGCACTAAATGATCTAAAAGAAGTTCTCAAAAACGAAAACGCGACAAAAGATCAAATTGACGCTAAGGTAAATGCCCTAAGCAAGGCGGCTGAGGATCTTTACAAAGCAGCCAGCGCCAACCAAAACCAAGGCGCAAATTCAAACAACGCTAAAAAAGACGATGATGTCATCGACGCAGAAGTCGAATAAATAAAATTTGAGCTAGCTTGCTAGCTCAAATTTCCGCCCAAATTTCCAAAATATCAAATTTTAATTTTATCCATATACATTAATATTCTATATCAATACAAAATTTCTAGGAATTCGATTATTAGCGCAAAATCGTGCTAAATTTATTTAAATTTAAAAATTATAATTTTATACATATTAGAAATTTAGGGATTTATTGCAAATTTTATTGATTTAAATCAATAAATTTGATTAATAATTTGTTATAATTTGCCTTGTGTTTCACAAATTTCTTTGAAAGAAAGGATAATTCTATGGACAGACGAGAATTTATCAAAAGTTCAGCAGCTGCTGCTGCGTGTAGTGCCGCTGGAATTTCTGCCCCAAGCCTAGCTAGTGCCGCTGACGGCGAAAAAGACTGGCGCTGGGACAAAGCGGCTTGTCGTTTTTGCGGAACCGGTTGTGGTATTATGGTTGCCACAAAAGGCGGAAAAATCGTAGCTGTAAAAGGCGATCCACTATGCCCTGTAAATCGTGGTCTTAACTGCATTAAAGGTTATTTTAATGCTAAGATTATGTATGGCGAGGACCGTATCACAAAACCTCTTTTGCGTATGAACGAAAAAGGCGAATTTGACAAAAAAGGTAAATTCGGCGAAGTTAGCTGGAAAAAAGCTTTTGATGTCATGGAAGCGCAATTCAGAAAAGCTTACGAGGAAAAAGGTCCAAGCGGTCTAGCTGTATTTGGTAGCGGTCAATACACTATCATGGAAGGTGTCGCTGCTGTCAAACTTATCAAAGCAGGTTTTAGATCTCACAATATCGACCCGAATGCTCGCCACTGTATGGCAAGTGCGGTTGTTGCGTTTATGCAAACATTTGGTATAGATGAGCCGTCAGGCTGCTTCGATGATATCGAGCTAACTGATACAGTTGTTTGCTGGGGCGCGAATATGGCCGAAATGCACCCAGTTTTGTGGTCTCGCGTAAATGACGCTAAACTTAAAAATCCTGATAAATACAAAGTTGTAAATTTATCAACTTTTTCAAGCAGAACTTCTAGCATTGCAGATATTGAGATTATTTTCAAACCTCATACTGACCTTGCGATTTGGAATTTGATTGCTCACGAGATTGTCTATAACCACCCAGAAGCGTTTGATGAGAAATTTGTCAAAGATCACTGCGTGTTTGCAACAGGTCCAGTTGATATCGGTTATGGTATGAGACCAAATCCAAAACACCCTAAATTTGATCCAAAAGAGGTCGATACAGTAGAAAAAGAGCTATCAAAAGTTCTTAGCGAAGATGAGGGTGTGACACTATCATACCTTGGTATGAAAGCTGGCGATACGCTAGAAAATAAAAACAATGGCAAAGCCGACGCTCACTGGTTAATCGGTTTTGAAGATTTCAAAAAAGCATTAGAGCCTTATACACTAGATTTCGTTGCCAAGCTTGCCAAAGGCGATGACAACGAGGATTTAGAAACTTTCAAGAAAAAACTTCAAGGCTTAGTTGATTTATATGTCGAAAAAGGCAGAAAAGTAGTAAGCTTCTGGACAATGGGTATGAATCAACACCAAAGAGGAACTTGGGTAAATGAGCAAAGCTATATGGTGCATTTCTTGCTAGGCAAACAAGCAAAACCGGGCGAAGGTGCGTTCTCACTAACAGGACAACCAAGCGCTTGCGGAACTGCACGCGAGGTAGGAACTTTCTGCCACAGATTGCCAGCTGACATGGTCGTAGCAAATCCAAAACACAGAGAAATGACAGAAAAAGTATGGCAAATCCCTGCTGGCACAATCAACCCACGCCCAGGTTTCCCTTATGTAAAACTTATGAGAGACATTGAAGACGGAGCGGTTAAATTTGCTTGGGTTCATGTAAATAACCCATGGCACAACACCGCAAATGCCAACCACTGGATCAAAGCAGCAAGAGAGATGGATAACTTCATCGTAGTAAGCGATCCATATCCGGGCGTATCTGCAAAAGTAGCGGATTTGATTTTGCCAACTGCTATGATTTATGAGAAATGGGGAGCTTATGGTAATGCTGAGCGTAGAACTCAACACTGGCGACAACAAGTATTGCCAGTAGGCGAAGCGATGAGTGATACATGGCAAATTTTAGAATTCTCAAAACGCTTTAAAATTAAAGATTTCTGGGGCGAGAGAAAAATCGATGATAAGCTAACCTTGCCAGATGTTTTAGAAGAAGCTAAAAAAATGGGTTACGATCCAGAAGATACTCTATTTGATGTATTGTTCGCTAACAAACGCGCACTTGAATACAAAGCAGATGATCCAATCATCGCAGGCTTTGACTGCACCGAAGTTTTCGGCGATAGCAGAAATGTCGTAGGAAGCGACGGAGAGGTATTTAAAGGCTATGGATTCTTCGTGCATAAATATCTATTCGAAGAGTATAGAATTTTCGGCGACGGACACGGACACGATTTAGCTGATTTTGATACATATCACAGAGTTAGAGGTCTTAGATGGCCAGTTGTCGATGGTAAAGAGACTCAATGGAGATTTAATACCAAATACGACACTTACGCTAAAAAAGCTAATCCAGACGGCGATTTCGCATTTTATGGTAACCAAGGCGCACTTCCGACAGGCGATATGAAAAGCACAACCTCAGGCGATGAGAAAACTTCATTTAAAAACAAAGGTAAAATTTTCTTCCGCCCTTACATGGATCCATGCGAAATGCCAAGCGAAGAGTATCCGTTCTGGCTATGTACTGGACGCGTCCTAGAACACTGGCACTCAGGCTCTATGACAATGCGTGTTCCTGAGCTTTACCGCGCTGTTCCAGAAGCTCTATGCTTTATGAACAAAGCAGACGGCGATAAAATGGGCATAGCTCAAAATGATATTGTATGGGTAGAATCAAGAAGAGGAAAAGTAAAAGCAAGAGTAGATTTCAGAGGTAGAAATGTTCCGCCTGTGGGTCTTGTTTATGTTCCTTGGTTTGATGAAAATGTATTTATCAACAAAGTTTGTCTAGACGCGACCTGCCCTCTTTCAAAAGAGACAGACTATAAAAAATGCGCAGTAAAAATTTATAAGGCATAATTATGGAAAGACGCGAAGTTTTAGGTTTATTAGGACTGCTTGTAGCAGGCGGAAGTGGATTTTGTGAATTTGCCAGAGCAGAGGATAAAATCCGTCTAAGACC
Organism: Campylobacter sp. VBCF_04 NA7; assembly: GCF_027737405.1. Lineage (NCBI taxonomy): Bacteria > Pseudomonadati > Campylobacterota > Epsilonproteobacteria > Campylobacterales > Campylobacteraceae > Campylobacter > Campylobacter sp. VBCF_04 NA7. Next base: position 4,154 of record NZ_JAOVTT010000003.1, on the reverse strand, counting down.
GCCAGGTGCCCTTGATGAAAAAGAATTTATGAGCAAATGTATTCGTTGCGGGCTGTGCGTCGAAGCATGTCCATTTGATACGCTAAAACTAGCAGAATTTGGCGATAGCGGAGTGCCAAACGGAACTCCGTTTTTCCAGCCAAGACTAACTCCATGCTATATGTGCCAGGATATCCCTTGCACAGTAGCGTGCCCAACTAGCGCGTTAGATAAACAAAATGTTAGCGAAAATGACAAATTAAATATCAACAAAGCACAAATGGGCGTTGCAGTAGTGGATCAGAAAAACTGCGTTGCATACTTTGGAATTCAATGCGATGCATGTTATAGAGCCTGCCCTGTCATGGATAAGGCACTATTTATCGAATACAAACGCAACACAAGAACAGAAAAACACGCATTTTTGCTACCTGTTGTAGATAGCGATTACTGCACAGGGTGTGGAAAATGCGAAAAAGCCTGTATAACCGAAAAAGCAGCCATTACGGTGCTACCACGAAATTCAGTTTTAGGCAAGGTAAATGACAACTATGTCAAAGGTTGGATCGAAGGCGATGACGCGAAGCTAAAAGACGCTGATAGCCAAATCAACTTAAATTTGAAAAAAGGTATTGATTACTTAAACGGAGGCGAGCTATGAAATACACACTTTTAAGAAGATTAGTTCAATTCCTAATCCTTGGCCTTTTCATAGCCGGAAACTGCTATGGATTTAAAATTTTGCAAGGAAATTTAAGTTCGTCAGTGCTTTTTGGAGTTATAAATTTAAGCGATCCTTTTGCCGTGCTTCAACTAGTTTTGGCAAGTTTTAGCCTAGGTGCGCTTAGCATAGTTGGCGCGTTAATCATATTTGCGTTTTACGCTTTGATTGCGCCACGAGCTTTTTGCGGTTGGGTATGTCCTATCAATATCCTAACAGATTTGGCAGCTTGGATAAGAAAAGTTTTAAATATCCAAACCAAAATGTTTAGCGTTAGCAAAAACGCTAGATACTATTTGTTAGTTTTAGTCCTACTTTGTAGCGGATTGTTTAGTATAGCAGCCTTTGAGATACTAAATTTCGTCGGATTTTTCACAAGAGCGGTCGTTAGCCTTAGCGTTAGCGCATTTAGTATAGCCGCAATCATTGTGATATTTGAAATTTTCGCAGGAAATAGAATAATATGTTCCCATATATGCCCACTAGGGGGATTTTGGGCGATAGCAAGTAAATTTAGCTTAATTCGCATTTATCATAATGCAAACAAATGCACCAAATGCAACAAATGCAAGAGCGTTTGCCCTGAGGTTCAGGTGCTAAAAATGGTCTCAAAAGAGAGTTTTAAAATCGATTCTGAGTGCATAAGTTGCGGTAGATGTGTCCAAATTTGCGATGATGATGCGTTAAATTTTAGCATACTAGGAGTAAAAAAATGAAAAAGAAATTTGCTTTTTTAAGCCTTGTTGCAGCTACAATTTGTTGTTTGGGTTTGAGCGGTTGCCAAGATGAAAAAGGCAAAGCGAGCTCAAATACAAACCAACCAGTAGCGCAAACACAAGCCGCCTCAGCACCTGCTGCTACTAACGAAGTAAAAGCAGAAGCGCCTAAGGCAGAGGTAGCGCCAGCTGCTGCACCACAAGAGCCAGCCGCACCAGCGCCGGTTGTCGAGAAAAAGGAAGATATACCAAATTTAGAGCTTGCGCAAAGTCCTAAATTTAGAGAGGATTACACTAACGAAAACCTAACCTTGCCTACTTATGAGGTAAAAGGTGGCGCACCAGGCGAAAATATGGTATTCGAGAGAAGCTTCGAGAACGCTCCTCCGCTAATCCCACACACTTTGGACGATATGCTACCTATCACAGCCGAAAACAACATGTGCACCACATGCCACCTTCCAGAGGCTGCACAGGCTATGCAGATCAAATCGGTCCCACAAAGCCACTTAGCAGATTTGCGTGATGAGAATCAAAAGAGCCTTGATGGCGCACTTTCTATGGCTAGATACGACTGCGTTTCTTGCCATGTCACTCAAACAAACGCAACCGAGCTAGTTCAAAACAAATTTGAAGCAGATTTTAGTCGCTTTGCAGACTCAAATACTAGCTCAAATTTGCTTGACATTTTAAATCAGGGCGCTGATATCAAATAACCATTTTGTTGTGAGTTTGGACCTCCAAACTCACACAAAATTTACGAGGTAAAAAATGAAAAAATTATTCGTTGCTTTTATCTTTTTAGCAACCTTTCTTTTTGCAAATGACAAAGTCATAGTAGATGGCAACATCGCGATTTTAAAGCAAATGGATGAAAAAATCTATGCTGGCACGGACACTGGAAAGCTTTTTAGTATAAGCGGGAGCGATGAGAACGCTACTCTTGTTTTAGCTCTTCCGCAAGTCAAAAGCTATGTCGATGGCGATATCGATTCTAAGGTCATCGATGTCGATAAACTAGGTGAAAAATTTGCCCTTTTGATAAATGGCGATTATATGCACAAAAAACTCGCCGTGTATGAAAATGGCACGCTTGACACCTTTGATTTACCGATAACTGGTATCAAAAGACTATTTTTGCTAGATAGCAATACTATCGTTTTACTAGGCGTGGGAAGCGAAATTTTATACTACGACATAGCCTCAAAATCTGTGAAATTTGAGCACAAAATTTCAGATTCACCTTTTGGTGGCGTGAGCTTTGACCGCGAGAAAAATTTATTGCTTCTTTCAAACGAAGGCGGTATGATTTACTTTTTTGACACAAAAGAGAAAAAATTCTTACGCGAAAAAAGTATCCACAAAGACAATGTCTTCAATGTAGCCTTTGTAGGCGAGAGGGTGATAACTGGCTCAAACGACAAAACCTGCTATTACGAAAACGCAAGAGAGTCTAAATTTTTCGAAACTGGCTTTATCGTGTATAGCGTGGCATTAAGCGAGGATTTTGGCGCATTTACGACACTTGATGGCATAAATATCATAAACAAAGCCGGAAGCATCATCAAAAAAATCCCTTATGATGGTGAAATCATAAACAACATGACATTTTATGGCGATCGCTTAGTTGGCGCAGGATACGACAAAACAATTCATTTTTGGAGCTATAAATGAACATTTCAAGTGTGATAATCTACACAGATAATAAGACAAATTTGGACGAGCTTAGCGCTCTCGTGGCAAAGATAGAGTTTTGCGAAGTCGTGGCTGCACAAGATGGCAAAATCGTAGCGACTATCCAAACCGAGAGCCTAGATCAAGAGCTGGGCGCGTTTAAGGCTATGCAAGCCCTAAAAGGCGTAAGCGATGTAGCTATGATATACTCATACCAAGACCTAGACGAACAAATCGACGCCGCGAACAGCAACAATATAGAAGAGATTATGCAAAAAATCGACGAAGAACCAGAAATCAAAAAAATCAAATACGGTGGTAGTTTAAATATCTAAATTTACCTCTTTTTAAAGGCTGAATTTGGCAGAATTTGGCCTTTTTATAAATCCAAAACTTACTAAAAATTTCAAAACTTACCGATAAACTTACCTTAAAGATAGAAAAAAACGATAATTTAGCTGATTAAAATTGCGTATAGAAATGTTTTGGTGACCCATAGGAGACTCGAACTCCTGTTACCGGCGTGAGAGGCCAGTGTCCTAACCGCTAGACGAATGGGCCACAAAAAATAAGAAATATGATTTTACCCAAAGGATTATAAATTTAAGATAAATTTGAAAGCAAATTTGCGCTAAATTTCAAATTTTAAGTTAAATAGCTAAATTTAAAATCAAATTTTGAAATTTGGCGCGGAAATGAACAGCCCGCCAAGACAGCGTGTGAAAACAGCGTGTGAAAACAGCGTGTGAAAACAGCGTGTGAAAACAGCGTGTGAAAACAGCGTGTGAAAACAGCGTGTGAAAACAGCGTGTGAAAACAGCGTGTGAAAACAGCGAAAATTTCTCTCAAATCAACCTAAATTTGCGCACAAATTCAAATTCAATGAGCAAATTTTAAATGCAAATTCTGCGGGCAAATTTAGTACAATTTCAAATTCACAATTTCAAATTCACAATTTCAAATTCACAATTTCAAATTCACAATTTCAAATTCACAATTTCAAATTCACAATTTCAAATTCACAATTTCAAATTCACAATTTCAAATTCACAATTTCAAATTCA